>NZ_CAURTV010000005.1:0-98647 GCF_963527515.1 uncultured Cellulomonas sp.
GCGCCTCCGGTGCCCACCGCCCGGGCGGCCGCACCCACCGCTGCGACCGCCGTCATGGCACCCGTCGTGGACGTCCCCGCACCGCCCGCCGCCGTCGAGGTCGACGAGGTGCCCGAGCTCGCCGCCGTCGAGCACGGCACCGTACGCCGCCACAGCCGCCGCCCGACGCGGGCGGCCGCACGCCTGAGCGTGCTGGGTGTCCTGGCCGGCATCACCGTCGTGATCCCCGTGAGCCAGGGCGTCGTGGCCGGACCGGTGGCCTTCGGCTCGGACGCGCTCGCGGACTCCACGCTCCCCACCACTGTCTCCGCGCTCGCCGGCGCGTCGCAGGCCGCCCTGCCTCCCACGTCGCTCGCGTCGACCGATGGTGCCCTGCAGGCGCGCGGGCTCGCCGCCGCCAGCCGCACCGAGGAGCGGTCCGCGCTGCCCGGCTGCGACGGATCGGTCCGTGCCGCCGGCCAGAACGGGCTCCTCAAGACCGCCGACCTGTGCACCCTCTGGGACAACCACACGCAGCTGCGCGCGGACGCCGCCGTCTCGATCGCCGAGTTCAACCAGGCGTTCGCCGCCCGGTTCGGTGCCGACCTCTGCCTGAGCTCCGGCTACCGGACCCTCGCGTCGCAGCGGGCCGTCAAGGCGCAGAAGGGTGGCCTCGCGGCCGCCCCGGGCAAGAGCAACCACGGCTGGGGCCTCGCGATCGACCTCTGCCAGGACCAGACCTCGGGCACGAAGTGGCGCTGGATCTCGGAGAACGCCCCGACCTACGGGTGGGTGAACCCGGCGTGGGCGCAGCCGGGCGGCAGCGGGCCGTTCGAGCGCTGGCACTGGGAGTTCGAGAAGGGCGTGCAGGACGACGGGGAGTACTACGACGGCTGACGCCGCCGTCCGGCCCTCAGAGCAGGGCCAGACCCCAGGTGATCGTGTGGCTGGCGCCCGGTGCCAGGTGCACCAGGTCGTCGCCCGTGCGGAAGGCGTCCGCGATGCAGGTCATCGGTTCCGCCGCCACCCCGCGCCGCGCGATGTGCGCGACCGTGTCGCCGGTGCACACCTGCCACGCCTGCGTCGCCGCATCCCCCCACAGCGCCACCGTCCGGCCGTCGGGGCAGCCCAGGCGGATCCACGACAGCCCGTCCGCGTCCCGCAGCACGTCGATCCAGGCGTCGTCGAGGTCGAGGCCCTTGAGCGAGCGCGCGACCCGCAGGTCGTAGTCGCCCTCGACCCGCTCCGTCCCGGTCGGCAGCAGCCGCTGGTCGATCGTGACGTGCCGCGCGGCGTCGATCTGCAGCGTGCAGTCGTCCACCTGCGCGTCCCCGGGTGACAGCCACGGGTGGAAGCCGATCCCGTACGGCGCGGTCGTCGTGCCGAGGTTGGTGCCCTCGGCCGTGACGTGCAGACCGGCGTCGGAGAGCGCGTAGGTCAGGCGGACCCGCACGGGCCACGGGTACCCGTACGTCGGCACGACGACGCTCTGCAGCGTCACCGAGGTCGCGTCGGCCGCCACCGTGTCGAACGGCGTGTGCGCCAGCAGGCCGTGCAGGGCGGTCTGCCGGACGTGCTCGGTCAGCGGGACCTCGTACGTCACGCCCTCGTAGCCGTACTCGCCGTCGCGCAGCCGGTTGGGCCACGGGGCCAGGACCGCCCCCGAGAACGCCGGCGGGATCTCGGTCTCGTCGAACGGCAGGACGACGTCCCGGCCGTCCACGGTGTACGTGCGCAGGCTGGCGCCGACCGCGGCGACGACCGCGTGCTGGCCGCCGAGCTCGAGGACGTGCTGGCGGCCGGTCGGCAGGGGAGTGGTGAGGGTCGTGGACACGCTCACACGCTAGCGGGCCGGACCGACGAGCCTCGGCAGGGCGTCGTGTGTCCGTCACTTCTGTGACAACGCGGGTGGCCCGGCCGTTCGCGGCGCTGACGGTCGGCAACCCTCGCTGGCACCGTGGAGCGAGCACGGCGACCGGCCCGGTGAGCCGCCCGGCGGTTCCCTCTCGCGAGTGAACGGCCGTCCTGTCTGTGGACAGCGTGGTGTGCCATCCCGGTGTCGTCCCCTAGGGTTCCGGCCAGTGCGACCGGACATGACGGATGAACCGGGCACCCGTGACACGGGGAGGGGACGCCGGTGGACGGTGTGGCGATCCTCGAGACGGAGGTCCGTGAGCTCATCCGGCGCCGCGGCCTCGACCCCGTGCGGGACCGACCTGGTGTCGTCGCCCTCGTCACCGACGCGATCGCCGACTACGACGAGCGGTCCGTCATGGGTGCGGTCCCGCCCCTGGTCGACACGGTCGCTGCGCACAAGGCGGTGGTCGACGCCGTCGCCGGCCTCGGTCCGCTGCAGAAGTACCTCGACGACCCGGAGGTCGAGGAGATCTGGATCAACTCGCCGACGCAGGTGTTCGTCGCCCGCCGCGGGGAGGCAGAGCTGACGACGACCATCCTCACGGACGGTCAGGTCCGCGACCTCGTCGAGAAGATGCTCAAGGTCTCCGGCCGGCGGCTCGACCTGTCCAGCCCGTTCGTCGACGCCAGCCTGCCGGGGGGCGAGCGGCTGCACGCGGTGATCCCGGACGTCACGCGGCGGCACTGGTCGGTGAACATCCGCAAGTACGTGGTGCGGGCCACGTCGCTGGACGACCTGGTCGGCCTGGGCACCCTGACCCCGCACGCCGCGGCGTTCCTGCAGGCGGCCGTCCGGGCAGGCCTCAACGTGCTGGTCTCCGGCGGCACCCAGGCAGGCAAGACGACGATGCTCAACGCGCTGGCGGGGGCCATCCCGGCGCGTGAGCGGGTCATCACCTGCGAGGAGGTGTTCGAGCTCCGGCTGACCGCCCGGGACTGGGTGGCGATGCAGTGCCGGCAGCCGAGCCTGGAGGGCACGGGGGAGATCCCGCTGCGCCGCCTGGTCAAGGAGGCGCTGCGCATGCGGCCCAGCCGTCTGTTGGTCGGCGAGGTGCGGGAGGCGGAGGCGCTCGACCTGCTCATCGCGCTGAACGCCGGCGTTCCGGCCATGTGCACGATCCACGCGAACTCTGCCCGGGAGGCGCTGACCAAGCTCTGCACGCTCCCTCTGCTGGCGGGCGAGAACGTGTCGGACCGGTTCGTGGTGCCGACGGTCGCGTCGGCGGTGGACCTCGTCGTGCACCTTGACCTGGACGGGCAGGGGCGGCGGACGGTGCGGGAGGTGGTGGCCGTGCCCGGCCGGGTCGAGCAGGGCGTCGTCGAGACCGCGGACGTCTTCCACACCCGGGACGGCCACCTGGTCCGGGCCGACGGGTACCCGCCGCACCCTGAGCGGTTCGCCCGCACGGGGACCGACCTGGCGGCGCTGCTGCGGGGCCGGGTCTGATGGGGGTGGTGGTCGGTCTCCTGCTCGGGGCCGGTCTCGCGTGCGTCTGGTGGTCGTTCTGGGCGGAGCCGCGAGCCGCGGCCCCTCGCACGGCGGGCTGGCACGCTCGGACGCTGGACGCGCTCGTCCAGGCGGGCGTGACCGGCGTGACCCCCGGAGGCCTCGTGCTGGTCAGCGCGCTGCTCGGCGTGGTGGTCCTGCTCCTCGGCACCGCGCTCACCCGGATCCCGTCGATCGCGCTGTGCTTCGCGGTGTTCGCGGCGATGGCGCCGTGGGCGGTCGTGCGGGGACGGGCGCGGCGCCGGCGGGCGCGGTTGCGGCAGCTGTGGCCCGAGGTGGTCGACCACCTCGGTTCGGGGATCCGGGCCGGTCTCGCGCTGCCGGAGGCGGTCGCGCAGATCGGCGAGCGCGGACCGGTCGAGCTGCGGGAGGCGTTCACCGCCTTCGCGGAGGACTACCGGGCGACCGGGCGGTTCGGCGACTGCCTGGACGCGCTCAAGGCCCGGCTCGCCGACCCCGTGGCCGACCGGATCATCGAGGCGCTGCGCCTCACCCGCGACGTCGGCGGCACCGATCTCGGGCGGCTGCTGCGAACCCTGTCCGCGTTCCTTCGCGAGGACGTGCGCACGCGCGGCGAGCTGGAGGCCCGGCAGAGCTGGACGGTGTACGCGGCGCGGCTCGCCGTCGCCGCTCCGTGGATCGTCCTCGCCCTCCTGGCCACCCGCCCGGAGGCCGCGAGCGCCTACGACACCCCGGCCGGGTTCGCGGTGCTCGTCGTCGGCGGTGCCTGCACGGTGGTCGCCTACCTGGTCATGCTGCGCATCGCCCGCCTGCCCGACGACCCGCGGGTGCTGCGGTGAGCCCGGCGGTCGTGGGTGCGCTGGTCGGACTGCTCGGTGGTCTCGGGCTCGTGGTCGTCACCGTCCGGCTGCGCTCGCGGCGCATCACCCTCGACCAGCGGCTCGCGCCGTACCTGCGGCCGCAGCCGACCTCGTCGGGCCTCCTGCGCGCGCCCACCGTCCGCGGGCCCTTCGCCACGGTCGAGCGGCTCGTCGCTCCCGTCATGGCCGACTCCGTGCGGCTGGTGACGCGGCTCGGGTCGCCCGCCGCCGACCTGCGGCGACGGCTGAGCCGGGCGGGCCGGACCGAGACGGTCGAGCAGTTCCGGGCCGGCCAGGTGGTCTGGGGCGTCCTCGGCCTGGCCGCCGGTCTCGCGCTGGCCCTGCTGCTCGCCGCGACGCGGGGCGCCGGGGTGGTCCCGCTCGCCGTCCTCGTCGCGATCTGTGGCCTGCTCGGCGTCCTCGCCCGCGACTGGGCGCTGACCCACGAGGTGCAGGCGCGGGAGTCCCGGATGCTCACCGAGCTGCCGACGATCGCGGAGCTGCTCGCGCTCGCGGTCGGCGCCGGGGAGGGCGCCGTCGGCGCGCTGGAGCGGGTGGTGCGGACGACGCACGGGGAGCTGACCTCGGAGCTGGCGCGGACGCTCGCGGACGCCCGGGCGGGTGCGCCGCTCACGGTCGCGCTCGACGCGCTGGCGGACCGGACCGGGCTCCCGGCGCTGGCGCGGTTCGCGGAGGGGGTCGCCGTGGCGGTGGAGCGCGGGACGCCGCTGGCCGACGTGCTGCGGGCGCAGGCGCAGGACGTCCGCGAGGAGGGGCGTCGCGCGCTGATGGAGACGGGTGGGCGCAAGGAGGTGCTGATGATGGTCCCGGTGGTCTTCCTGATCCTCCCGGTGACCGTCGTCTTCGCCGTCTTCCCCTCGATGGTGGTCCTGCGGGTCGGACTGTGACGCACGCGGGGAACGGGCACGGCGCCGTGGAGGCGCCCGACGAAGGGAGATCCTATGACGAGCGGTATCGACAGGCAGGTCCTGCGCACGGCGGCCCTGCTGTGGGGTTCGCTGGCGTGGGGCGCGACCGCGTGGAGCGGGGTGCGTCGTCGCGTGCACGGCGGCGACCGCGAGCGTGGGGACGTCCCCGGCTGGGTGCTGGTGACCCTGATGACCGCGGGCCTGGTCACGGCGCTGTGGGTGCTGGCCGGGGACGCGCTGGGCCGGGTCTTCGAGGAGGCGATCGCGAGCGTGACCGGTCCCTGAGCGGGGACGCCGGGTCGGCGATCGTCGACTTCGCGCTGGTCGGGGCCCTGGTCACCGTCCTGTTCGTGGGGGTGCTCCAGCTGACGATCGTGCTGCACGTGCGGAACACGCTGGTCGACTCGGCGGCGGAGGGAGCCCGCTACGGCGCACTGGCGGGACACGAGCCGGCGGACGGCGCGGGTCGGTCGCGCGACCTGATCGCCCAGTCGCTGTCGTCGGCGTACGCGCAGGGCGTGACCGCCGGGCGGACGACTCTCGACGGCCTGGAGGTGGTGGAGGTCCGGGTCGACGCGCCGCTGCCGCTGGTCGGTCTCGTGGGGTCGGCCGGCACGCTGACCGTGCGCGGCCACGCACTGGTCGAGCAGCCGTGAGAGCACCGCAGACGCAGGGCGACGACGGCAGCGCGGTCCTGGAGTTCCTGGCGCTCGCGCTCGTCCTGCTCATCCCGCTGGTCTACCTGGTGCTCACCCTGGCGCGCCTGGAGGCCGCGACGTTCGCCGTCGAGGGAGCGGCCCGCGAGGCTGCGCGCACGTACGTCGTCGCCGACGGGGCGGACGAGGGCGCCGAGCGGGCGATCGCGGCGGTCGGGATCGCGCTGCGGGACCAGGGTTTCGACGACGACCCCGCGCAGGCGCTGACCCTGACCTGCTCGACGTCGCCGTGCCTGGCGCCGGGCAGCGACGTGGCGGCCCGGATCGACGTGCGGGTGCCGCTGCCGTTCGTGCCGATGTTCGTCCGCGACGTCGTCCCGCTCGAGATCCTGGTCAGTGCTGAGCGGGTCGCCCCGGTGGACACCTACCGGACCACCCGATGAGCCGGGACCCGATGGGCCGGGACCCGATGGCCCGCGACCACCGGTGGAGACGGCGCCGGCGGCCGACGGGCGACGACGGGCAGGTGATGATCCTGACCCTCGGGTTCGTCGTCGTCGCGCTGCTGCTGATCACGGTCGTGGTGTCCGCCGCCGGCGTGCACCTGGAGCGCAAACGGCTGCTCGCGCTCGCCGACCTGCTGGCGCTCGAGGCGGCCGACGCGGTCGGCGACGACCGGTACTTCGCCCCGGGCGCCGGCCAGGGTGACCCGGACACGGAGGGGTTGCCGCTCACCGACGCGTCGGTCCGTGCGGCTGTCGACCGTTACCTGCGGGACAACCGCGGCGCGGCCACGGAGTGGGAGGACGTCGCGGTGCTGTCGGCCACCACACCCGACGGCCGATCGGCGCACGTGCACCTCGGCGCGGTGGTGAGGCCCGCGCTGGTCAGCTGGGTGCTGGCGCCGTGGTCCGACGGCATCCCGCTCGAGGCGGAGTCGGTCGCCCGCGGCTCATGAGGAGGCCCGGATCCCGAGCATGAACTCCCCTCCGACCGCGACGGTCGTCCAGTCGGCGGCGGTGCCGACCTGGACCGGGGACCACCGGTCGACGGTCGTGCCGTCCCCGAGCTGACCGGCCCGGTTGCCGCCCCAGGTCCACAGCGTGCCTTCCCCGGAGATCGCCGCGGTGCTCACCCCGCCGAGCTGCACCGCGGTCCACGTCCGGTCGGTCGCGACGCGCTGCGGAACGGACCTGTCGGTCGTCGTGCCGTCCCCGAGCGCGCCGTGGGTGTTGCGCCCCCACGTCCACAGCCCGCCGTCGGCGGTGAGCGCCGCGCTGTGGTCGCCGCCTGCGGCGATTGCGGTGAACACGGTGCCGGGCACGAGCGGGACGGGCGTCGGACGCGTCATGGTCGTGCCGTCACCGACCTCCCCGAACGCGTTCCTGCCCCACGCCCACAGCGATCCGTCGGTGCGCAGGGCCAGCGTGTGGTCGCCCCCGGTCGCGATCGCGGCCCAGTCGCCCTCGCCGACCTGGGTCGGCACGCTGACGTGCTCCTCGGGCGAGCCGGTACCCAGCTGACCGCTGTCGTTGCGGCCCCAGGCCCACACCGTGCCGTCGCTGCGCAGCGCCACGACGTGGTCCGAGCCGAGCGCGACGTCGACCCAACCGGCGCCCGGGACCCGGACCGGTCCGGAGCTGTCCGCGACCGCGCCCCAGAGCCACAGAGTGCCGTTGGCCATGACGCCGGCAGAGGAGACGGCACCGGCCTCGATCTCGGTCCACGTGCGGAGCGACCCGACCTGGCCCGGGTCCACGCCCGGTTCCTCGCTGATCCGGCCGAGCTGGCCGAAGTCCGTCGAGCCCCACGACCACAGGGTCCCGTCGCCGGCCAGGGCGAGGCTGTGCGCACCCCCGGCGGCCACGTCCGTCCACGTGCGCACGGTGGAGGTCACCACGGGTGCGAGGCGGTCGGAGGTCGTCCCGTCGCCGAGCTGGCCGCGCTCGTTGTAGCCCCAGCCGTTGAGACCGGCGCCGGTGGCCCGTGGTTCGGGCAGCACCACCTGCGCGCTGCCGCTGAGGGTGGGCCGGCGGACGTCCGTCGCGCTCACCGTGTGCTGGCCGGGGGTGATCAGGGTCAGACCGTGCGGCAGGGTCAGCGCGACCCGTCCGGCGTGCGTGCGGGTGAAGCGGACTCGGGTGGGCGCCACGCCCGCGCCGGCGGCAGGGTCGGTCGTGCTCAGCGCGACGGTGCCGCGGTAAGAGGTGGCGATGTTGCCCCACGAGTCCCACGCGATGATCTCGATCGGCACAGTCACTCCCGCCACCAGTGGCTCCGGTGGGATCGCCACCGCGAGCTGCGCCGCACGCGCCGGTCGGACGATGACGCCGCGCCCCGTCCCGGTGACGGACGGGTTGCCGAGAACGCTCGTGCTGAAGGTCCAGCTGCCCGCGGCGACGACGGTGACCGTGAAGGTGTGCCGGCCACGGTCGGCGGTGGTGAAGGTGTACGTCTCCGGGAGCCCGGTGTGGCTGGGGGAGCCCTGGCCGACGCTGATCGTGCCGCGGTACGAGGGGACCACCCGGCCCACCGCGTCCCGAGCGGTGACCGTCAGGCGGAACGGCACACCCGCGACCGCGCACGACGGCGTCGTGATCGTAAAGGACGTCACCGGTCCGGCGCTCCGCCCCGGATGGACGGCGGCACCGGCCGTCGCGGCGGTGACGCCGAGGACGAGCAGGACGCCGGCGAGGAGCCGCACCAGTCGGGCGGACGGACGTCGGTCGGGCCGGGGGGATGTCATCGCGCACCTCGATCGCGCGCCGGCCGCGGGACCGTCTCGGGCCGTCCGCTTCGCCCCACGTTGTCCCGGTTCCGTCCTGCGGTCCAGGGCCCAAGGTCCTCGGCGGAGTGCGGACCACGTCCCAGGAGGGCGGCGCCCCAGTGACCCGGTAACCTGGTCGGTTGTGGCCACCACCGACTTTCCCCTCGCTATCCGTGATCTGCGCACCACCCTGGGCACCATCCAGGCGGTGAGCGACCCGAGTGCGCTCGAGGCTAAGGTGGCGCGGCTGTCGGAGCAGGCGTCGGCCCCCGACCTGTGGGACGACCCGGACGCCGCCCAGAAGATCACCAGCGCGCTCTCGGCCACGCAGTCGGAGCTGGACCGGATGAGCAAGCTCGAGGGGCGGATCGACGACCTCGAGACGCTGGTCGAGATGGCCGCCGAGGAGGACGACGAGGACACCCTCGCCGAGGCCGAGGCCGACCTGCTGAAGATCAAGAAGGACCTGGGCGAGCTCGAGGTCCGCACGCTCCTGGCGGGGGAGTACGACCAGCGCGAGGCCGTCGTGACCATCCGGGCGGGCGCCGGGGGCGTCGACGCCGCCGACTTCGCCGAGATGCTGCTGCGCATGTACCTGCGCTGGGCGGAGCGGCACGGCTACCCGACCTCCGTGCTCGACACGTCCTACGCGGAGGAGGCCGGTCTGAAGTCGGCGACCTTCGAGGTGAAGGTGCCGTACGCCTACGGGAACCTGTCGGTCGAGGCCGGCACGCACCGGCTGGTCCGGATCTCGCCGTTCGACAACCAGGGCCGACGCCAGACCAGCTTCGCGGCCGTCGAGGTGATCCCGCTCATCGAGTCGAACGACTCGATCGACATCCCCGAGTCGGAGATCAAGGTCGACGTCTTCCGCTCGTCGGGCCCGGGTGGCCAGTCGGTCAACACCACCGACTCCGCCGTCCGGATGACGCACATCCCGACCGGCATCGTCGTGTCGATGCAGAACGAGAAGTCCCAGATCCAGAACCGCGCCGCCGCGCTGCGCGTGCTGCAGTCCCGCCTGCTCCTGGTCCGCAAGGCCGAGGAGGACGCCAAGAAGAAGGCGATGGCCGGGGACGTCAAGGCCAGCTGGGGCGACCAGATGCGCTCGTACGTGCTGCAGCCGTACCAGATGGTCAAGGACCTGCGCACGGAGCACGAGGTGGGCAACCCTTCGGCGGTGTTCGACGGCGACATCGACGACTTCATCGAGGCCGGGATCCGCTGGCGCCGATCGCTGGACAACGCCTCCGCCTGATTCGCCTGTCTTCGGAGGCCGAAGTGATAGGTCTTAGGTCCTCCGGAAAACGCTCTCAAACCCCCGCAGGACACGGCTTGGTAACGGCGCTTGCGCTTTCCTAGTCTTCAGGTCTTGAATGCAACCGACATGACCGGCAGTACGGACCGGTGAGACCACGTTGTCTCACCCGGGCCGCCGGGGCGCAGACGCCCACGGCGCCGTAGGGCCGGACGGTGCAACGAGAGAGCGGACAACGATGTCATTTGCATGGAAGAAGGCAGCCGTCGGCATCGCCACGGCCGGTCTGGTGATCGGCCTGTCGGCCTGCAGCCAGGAGCGCGACGCGGCCGACGAGCCCACGGGCGCGGCGGCAGCCGAGGACACCCTGATCGGCATCGCGATGCCGACCAAGAGCCTCGAGCGGTGGAACCGTGACGGTGCGCACCTCGAGGAGCTCCTCAAGGAGGCCGGCTACGAGACCACCCTGCAGTACGCCGACAACAAGGTCGACCAGCAGATCACGCAGCTGGAGAACATGATCAACCAGGGCGCCAAGGTCCTCGTGGTCGCCTCGATCGACGGCACGGCGCTCGCGCCGGTCCTGGAGCAGGCCGCGACGAACGACGTCAAGGTCATCGCGTACGACCGCCTGATCAACGACACCGACAACGTCGACTACTACGCGACGTTCGACAACGAGAAGGTCGGCACGCTCCAGGGCGAGTTCATCGTCGAGGCGCTCGACCTCGAGAACGCCGCGGGCCCGTTCAACCTCGAGCCCTTCGCCGGCTCGCCGGACGACAACAACGCGAAGTTCTTCTTCTCGGGCGCGTGGGACATCCTCCTGCCGTACGTCGAGGCCGGGAAGCTCGTCGTCCCCTCGGGCAAGTCGCCCGCGAGCAACGACGACTGGGCCAGCATCGGCATCCAGGGCTGGGGCTCCGACACCGCCCAGGCCGAGATGGAGAACCGCCTGAACTCGTTCTACGGCGGCGGCCAGAAGGTCAACGTCGTCCTCTCCCCGAACGACTCGCTCGCGCTGGGCATCGCCCAGGCGCTCGAGGGTGCGGGCTACGCGCCGGGCGCTGACTACCCGGTGCTGACCGGCCAGGACGCCGACCAGGCGAACGTGCTCAACATGCTGGCCGGCAAGCAGTCCATGTCGGTCTGGAAGGACACCCGCGCGCTGGGTGACCAGGTCGCCAAGATGGTCCAGCAGATCATCGACGGTGACACGGTCGACGTGAACGACGAGGAGACGTACGACAACGGCAACAAGGTCGTCCCGACGTACCTCCTCGACCCGAAGGTCGTCACGCCGGACACCGTGGAGTCGGTGCTCGTCGAGTCCGGCTTCTATGAGGCCGCCGACCTGGGTCTCTGACCCACTCGGAGTGCTGCTGACCGCCGGCCCGTGCCACGCGCACGGGCCGGCGCTCGGCGGCGTCGCCTGACGACAACTTGTGAGGAAGCATGAGTACTGACCACATCCTCGAGATGCGGGACATCACGAAGCGGTTCCCCGGCGTCATCGCGCTGCAGGACGTCAACCTGTCCGTCCGCAGCGGCGAGATCCACGCGATCTGCGGAGAGAACGGCGCCGGCAAGTCCACCCTCATGAAGATCCTGTCGGGCGTCTACCCGCACGGGACGTACGAGGGGGAGATCGTCCTCGCGGGCGAGCCGGTCGAGTTCCGCGGCATCCGCGACTCGGAGCACCACGGTGTCGTCATCATCCACCAGGAGCTCGCACTGAGCCCGTTCCTGTCGATCGCCGAGAACATCTTCCTCGGCAACGAGCAGGCGGGGCGGGGTGTCATCGACTGGAACAAGACCAACTCGGAGGCCGCCAAGCTCCTCGCCCGCGTGGGCCTGGACGAGCGCCCGGACACCAAGATCGTCGACCTCGGCGTCGGCAAGCAGCAGCTCGTGGAGATCGCCAAGGCGCTCTCCAAGGAGGTGCGCCTGCTCATCCTCGACGAGCCCACAGCGGCCCTGAACGACGAGGACAGCGCACACCTGCTCGGCCTGATCCGCAGCCTCAAGGGCCACGGGATCACGTCGATCATCATCAGCCACAAGCTCAACGAGATCGAGGCGATCGCCGACACGACGACGATCATCCGTGACGGCAAGACGATCGAGACCCTCGACATGCACGGGGACGACGCCGTCAGCGAGGAGCGGATCATCCGCGGGATGGTCGGCCGCTCGCTCGACAACCGGTTCCCGGACCACGTCCCCACGATCGGCGAGGAGGTGCTCCGGATCGAGGAATGGACGGTGCACCACCCGATCGACCAGGCGCGCAAGGTGGTCGACAACGCGTCGCTCGACGTGCGCCGCGGGGAGATCGTCGGCATCGCCGGTCTCATGGGCGCAGGCCGGACGGAGCTCGCCATGAGCCTGTTCGGACGCAGCTACGGCGCACGGATCAGCGGTCGGGTCTTCAAGGACGGCAAGCAGGTCGAGCTCCGCAACGTCGGTGCGGCCATCCGGCACGGCATCGCGTACGCGACGGAGGACCGCAAGCGGTTCGGTCTGAACCTCATCGACACCATCCAGCACAACGTGTCGGCGTCCGCGCTCGGCAAGCTGGCGCGCTGGGGCGTCGTCGACCGGACCGCCGAGGAGAAGGTCGCCGAGCAGTACCGACGCGACCTCAACATCAAGACGCCGACGGTCGCCGCCCTGGTGGGCAAGCTGTCCGGCGGCAACCAGCAGAAGGTCGTGCTGAGCAAGTGGATCTACGCCGATCCTGACGTGCTCATCCTCGACGAACCCACCCGCGGCATCGACGTGGGCGCCAAGTACGAGATCTACACGATCATCAACCGGCTGGCGGATGCGGGGAAGGGCGTCATCGTCATCTCCTCCGAGCTGCCGGAGCTGATCGGGATCTGCGACCGCATCTACGCGCTCAGCCAGGGCCGCGTGACGGGCCAGGTCGCCCGCGCCGACGCCACGCAGGAGCGCCTCATGCAGTACATGACCATGGAGAAGGACGTGACCCCCCGATGACTACCGACCTCAACCCCGCCCCGGCGGCTCCCCCCGGAGCGTCGGCCCGCGTCTCGCTCTCCCAGCGGATGGCAGGCCTCGGCGGCAACGCGCGCCAGTACGGCATCTTCGGTGCCCTCGTCGTGATCGTGCTGCTGTTCCAGGTGCTGACCGACGGCAAGCTCCTGCTCGCCAACAACGTCGCGGCCCTGTTCCAGCAGAACGCCTACGTGATGATCCTGGCCATCGGCATGGTCATGGTGATCGTCGCCGGGCACATCGACCTGTCGGTCGGCTCGGTCGTCGCGTTCGTCGGTGGCATCGTCGCCGTGAGCATGCGCGACCTGGGGCTGCCCTGGATCGTGGCAATCCTGCTCGGCCTCGCGGTCGGCGCCGTCGTCGGTGCGTGGCAGGGCTTCTGGGTCGCGTACGTCGGGATCCCGGCGTTCATCGTGACGCTGGCCGGCATGCTCATCTTCCGCGGCCTCGCGCTCGTCATCGTCGGCGAGACCGTCGCTGGCCTGCCGTCCCAGTTCATCGCGATCTCCAAGGGCTCGCTGCCGAACTTCCTCGGCTACTCGAGCAACATGGACGTCGTCACGCTGCTCATCGGTGCGCTCGCCATCGCGGCGATCGCGATCTCGCAGATCCGTGCGCGCACCTCGCTGCGCAAGCACGAGCTGTACGTCGAGCCGATGGGCCTGTTCATCACCAAGCTCGCGCTCGTCGCCATCGGGGTCGGCATCCTCACGGTGATCCTGTCGTTCTCCGCGGGCGGCACGCCGATCGTGCTCGTCGTCATCGGCGTGCTCGTCGTGGCGTACACGTTCCTCATGGGCCGCACGGTCTTCGGCCGGCACATCTACGCCATCGGTGGCAACCGCCTGGCGGCGAGCCTGTCGGGCGTGAACACCCGCAAGGTCGACTTCTGGATCTTCGTCAACATGGGCGTGCTCGCCGGTGCGGCCGCGGTCGTCACCACGGCCCGTGCGGGCGCCGCCATCGCGTCTGCTGGGTCCAACTTCGAGCTGGACGCCATCGCCGCGTGCTTCATCGGCGGCGCGGCGGTCACGGGCGGCATCGGCCGGATCTCGGGCGCCATCGTCGGTGCGCTCATCATGGGCGTGCTCAACATGGGCCTGTCGATCCTGTCGGTCGACCCGTCGTGGCAGATGGCGATCAAGGGCCTCGTGCTCCTCTTCGCCGTGGCGTTCGACCTGATCAACAAGCGCCGGGCAGGGACGCACTAGCAAGGCGATGACCTCATGGATGACGAGTTGCACTAGGTTCGCACGGTGAGCAGGCGAGCACCCGCAGCCGGCTCACAGTCGTCCCTGCGCGACGCGAACCGCAACCTCGTCGTCGAGACGGTCAAGCGGTACGGCGGGCTCACCCAGGTCGAGCTCGCCGAGGCGACAGGTCTGTCGCAGGCGACGGTGTCGACGATCGTCCGGGAGCTCCTGGCTGCCGGCGTCGTCGACACCGCCACCACCACCCGCAGCGGGCGGCGTGCCCAGATGGTCACGCTCGCCCGCCGCGTGGGTCTGGCGGCCGGCGTGCAGATCGGGCACCGGCACCTGCGCCTGGTGCTCGGCGACTTCAGCCACCAGGTCATCGCGGAGCAGACCCTCCCGCTGCCGGCCGACCACCGGGTCGACACGAGCCTGGACCGGGTGGCGCTGCTGGTGGTGGACCTGGTCGAGCGGGTGGGGGCCTCGCTCGACGACGTCGTCGGCCTCGGTGTCGGGCTCCCCGCACCGGTCGACGCCTCCACGGGCATGGTCTCGGTCAGCGGCATCATGCCCGGCTGGGACACCGTGCACATCGGCCAGGTCCTCTCCAAGCGGCTCGGCCGGCCGGTCTACGTGGACAACGACGCCAACCTCGGCGCGATCGCGGAGAGCACGCTCGGTGCGGCGCGGCAGTACAGCGACAGCGTGTTCGTGCGCGCGTCCTACGGCACGGGCGCCGGCATCGTCATCAACGGCTCGGTCCACCGCGGTGTCGCCGGCACCGCGGGCGAGATCGGCCACGTGCAGGTCGCGTTCCCCGGCGAGCTGTGCCGCTGCGGCAACCACGGTTGCCTCGACACGGTCGTCGGCGCCTCCGCCCTCATCGACCGGCTCCGCGTGAGCGCCGGGCCGTTGGCCCTGCGCGACGTGGTGCAGCGTGCGATCGACGGCGACCAGCGCTGCGCCGACGTGGTGGCGGAGGCCGGCGCGATGATCGGGATGGTCGTCGCTGGGCTGGGCGTCGCGGTCAACCCGCAGCTGGTCGTCGTGGGCGGCGAGCTCGCGGAGACCGGGGACCTCCTGCTGCGCCCGTTGCGCGAGGCGGTCCGCCGGCGCGTGCTGCTCAACCAGATCGCCCCGCTCGAGGTCGTCCCGGCCTCGCTGGGCTCCCGGGCCGAGGTCATCGGCGCCCTCGTGCTCGCCCTGCAGTCCACCGCGCTGCCGCTGCGGGTCGAGGACGACGCCGCGCCGGTCGTGATCGGGGCGACGCCATGACGCTCTCTTGGCTGGACATGGTGGAAGATTCACTGCACGAGTCACGTGCCCAACGGGGAGCAGGTGAGTGGCGATGAGCACGGCCCACGACATGCCACTGCTGTCGCTCAGGGGTCTGGGCAAGCGCTTCGGTGCCGTGGAGGCGTTGGTCGACGTCGACCTCGACGTCTACGCGCACGAGGTCGTGGCGCTCGTCGGGGACAACGGCGCCGGGAAGTCGACGGTCGCCAAGATGATCTCGGGCGTGCTCACCCCGGACACGGGGCTCATCGAGATCGCCGGGGAGACCGTCACCATCCCGTCGCCGATCGCGGCGCACGCGCTCGGCATCGCGACGGTGTTCCAGGAGCTCGCGCTGGCCGACAACCTCGACGTCACCTCGAACCTGTTCCTGGGGCGCGAGCTGCACCGCGGTCGGGTCCGCGACGACGAGACGATGGAGCAGATCGCCCGCAAGGTGCTGCGCGACCTGAACAGCCGCATCCCGTCGGTGAAGTCGCCGCTGTCCACCCTGTCCAAGGGTCAGCGCCAGTCCGTCGCCATCGCGCGCACCCTCATCGGCAATCCCCGGCTCGTCGTGCTGGACGAGCCGACGGCCGCGCTGTCCGTGTCGCAGACGGCCGAGGTGCTCACCCACATCGAGCGGCTGCGCGACCTCGGGCTCGGCGTGGTGCTCATCAGCCACAACATGAACGACGTCCGCGCGGTGTCGGACCGGATCATCGTGCTCCGGCACGGGCGCAACAACGGGGAGTTCGACGCGGCCACGGTCAGCCACGAGGCGATCCTGGCCGCGATCACGGGCGCACCGCCCACCCGGGAGCCGGACCCGCGGGCGTTCCTGCCGACCCCGCACTGACGGGCGTTTCGTCCGACCTGTCCGCTCAGGGGGAGGGTTCACAGGTTCCGCGCGGCGTGTCACCGCGCGGGTAAGGGTGCGCGGCTGCTTAGTCTCGACGAGGCCAGCAGCAGTTCCCGCCTGTCCCCGAGCCCTGGCCGGCGATATGTCGTGATTCGTTTCGAGAACGTCACCAAGGTCTACGCGCGCGGCGCCCGACCGGCGCTGGACCGCGTGTCCCTGGATGTCGAACGGGGAGAGTTCGTCTTCCTCGTCGGCGCCTCCGGCTCCGGCAAGTCCACGTTCCTGCGCCTCGTGCTGCGCGAGGAGCGGGCATCTGCCGGCCGCGTCTTCGTCGCGGGCAAGGAGCTGGGCACGCTGTCGTCGTGGAAGGTGCCGACGCTGCGCCGCCAGATCGGCGCCGTGTTCCAGGACTTCCGCCTGCTGCCCAACAAGACGGTGTTCGAGAACGTGGCGTTCGCGCTGCAGGTCATCGGCAAGCCGCGCCACCACATCCTCACCACCGTGCCGGACACGCTCGAGATGGTCGGCCTGGCCGGCAAGGAGAAGCGTCGCCCGCACGAGCTGTCCGGTGGCGAGCAGCAGCGCGTGGCCATCGCGCGCGCGTTCGTCAACCGCCCGAACATCCTGCTGTGCGACGAGCCCACGGGAAACCTGGACCCGACGACGTCCCTGGGGATCATGCGCCTGCTCGACCGCATCAACCGCACCGGCACCACGGTGGTCATGGCCACGCACGACGACGAGATCGTGGACCAGATGCGCAAGCGCGTCATCGAGCTGTCGACCGGTGAGATGGTGCGCGACCAGTCGCGCGGCGTCTACGGATCGGACCGCTGATGCGCCTCCAGTTCATCCTGTCCGAGATCGGCCTAGGTCTTCGTCGCAACCTGTCGATGACGATCTCCGTCATCCTGGTCACGTTCGTGTCGCTGACGTTCGTCGGCGCCGCCGCCCTCCTGCAGACGCAGATCGGCAAGATGAAGGACGACTGGTACGACAAGGTCGAGGTCTCCGTCTTCCTGTGCCCGCAGAACTCCAGCGCCCCCACGTGTGCCAGCGGCGAGGTCACCGACGACCAGAAGGCGGACATCCAGGCGGCGCTCGCGTCGCCGGAGGTCAAGCCGTTCGTCGAGAAGATCTACACGGAGACCAAGCAGGAGGCGTTCGCGGCGTTCCAGAAGCAGTTCAAGGACCAGTTCTGGGCGTCGGCGGCCACCGAGAACGACATGAACTCCTCCTACCGGATCAAGCTCACCGACCCTGAGCAGTACTCGGTGGTCGCGGAGGTGATCTCCGGCCGGCCCGGCGTCGAGGAGGTCAAGGACCAGCAGCGGCTGTTCGACCGGCTCTTCGAGGTGCTCAACAACGCCACGCTGCTGGCCAGCGGGCTCGCGGCGGTGATGCTGCTGGCGGCCATCCTGCTCATCACCACGACCATCCGGCTGTCCGCGCTGAGCCGCCGCCGGGAGACCGGGATCATGCGGCTGGTCGGGGCGTCGACCCTGTTCATCCAGCTGCCGTTCATGCTCGAGGGCGCCATCGCGGCGACCATCGGTGCGCTGCTGGCGGTCGGCGCGCTCTACCTGGGCGTCGGCCACCTCATCGACGACTGGCTGGGGGAGACCGCCAGCTGGATCCCGTACGTCAGCACCTCGGACGTCATCACCATCGCCCCGGTGCTCATCGGCGTCGCGATCCTGCTGGCCGCCATCTCCTCGCTGGTCACCTTGAGCCGCTACACGAAGGTGTGACGATGGTGCGCCTGCGGATGCCCGCGTTCCTCGCCGTGCTGGTCCTGGTGATGACCGCGCTGCTCAGCGCGCCCGCCCACGCCGACGAGATCGACGACCGGCGCCGGGCGGCGGAGGCACGCGAGGCGGCGGTCGCCAAGGCGCGCGACGACACCGAGGCCGCGATGGAGGGCGTCGACGCCAACCTCCAGGCGATCGCGCTGCAGCTGGCGGACACGCAGGGCAAGATCCCCGCGGCGCAGGCCCAGCTCGACGCGGCCAAGGCTGCGCTGGACAAGGCGCAGCGCGAGGCCGCCATCATCGCGGCGCGGCTGGTGGACGCGCAGGACCAGCAGGCGCAGATCACGACGACCATCACGCAGGACGCCGAGCACGCCCGGCTGATGCGCGCCGCGATCGGGCAGATGGCCCGCGAGGCGTACAAGGGCGGCGGGGGTGTCACCAGCGTCGACGTCATCCTGGACTCGCAGAGCACCGACGACTTCGTGCAGCGCTACGGCCTGCTGGCCACCGCGCTGCGCACCCAGGCGCAGATCCTCGACCAGCTCCGGGCCGCCGAGTCGGCCAACCGCAACGCCGAGGTGCGCCTGGCGGCGGTGAAGGACAAGATCACCGAGCTCAAGGCCGAGGCCGACCAGAAGGTGGTCGAGGCGGACGCCGCGAAGGCCGCCGCCGCGGCTGCCAAGGCGGCGCTGGACGACCTGCTCGCGCAGCAGGTCCAGCAGCAGGCGTCGCTCGACGCCCAGCGAGCCGCGCTCGCCGCGCAGCTGGCCCAGGCGGAGGCGGAGGCCGCGGCGATCCAGGCGGAGCTCCAGGCGGCCATCGCCGCCCAGCGGGCACGGGACGCCGCCGCGGGGAAGAAGCCCACGGCGCCCGGGGCGATCGGCAACGGGCTGTTCGGGAACCCGACCAGCGTGGACCCGATGTACGTCACCTCCGAGTTCGGCATGCGGTTCCACCCGACGCTGCACTACACGCGCCTGCACGCCGGCATCGACCTGCGGACGTTCTGCAACACCCCGATCTACGCCGGCCGCGCCGGCACGGTCACGTGGGCCAAGTCGCGGTTCGGCTTCGGCAACCAGGTGATGATCGACAGCGGGACCGTCAACGGCAACGCCCTGTCGGCGTCCTACAACCACCTCACCAGCTTCGCGGTCAGCTCCGGGCAGTCCGTCGAGCGGGGCCAGCTGATCGGGTGGTCGGGCAACACCGGGACGTCGGCGGCCTGCCACCTGCACTTCGAGGTCTACGTGAACGGCGAGACGACGAACCCCCGCCCGCTCCTCGGTCTCTGAAAGCGCTGGCTGTGGGCGGGTAGTCTCGTCCCGCACCATCCGCACACCAGCAGGAACGAGGTTCGACCCACCGTGGCCAAGGAGATCGGGCGCAAGGTCGTCGCCTCGAACCGCAAGGCCCGGCACGACTACGTCATCGAGGACGTGTTCGAGGCCGGCCTGGTGCTCAACGGCACCGAGGTCAAGGCGCTGCGCATGGGCCGGGCGTCGCTGGTCGACGGCTGGTGCGAGGTGACCAACGGCGAGCTGTGGCTCGAGGGCGTGCACATCCCCGAGTACTCCCAGGGCACCTGGACCAACCACGCCCCCCGCCGCAAGCGCAAGCTGCTGCTGCACCGCACGGAGATCGACCGGCTGGAGTCCCGCACGCGAGAGAAGGGTCAGACGATCATCCCGCTGTCCCTGTACTTCCTGGACGGGCGCGCCAAGGTGGAGATCGCGCTGGCGCGCGGCAAGCGCGAGTGGGACAAGCGCCAGGCGCTGCGTGAGCGTCAGGACAACCTCGAGGCCACCCGGGCCATCCGCCAGAAGCGCGACCTGTGAGGGCCCTGCGCGCTGTGCTGCTGGCGCTGGGCCTCGTCGTCGCCCTCACCGCGGCTGCTCCGGACCAGACCAGCGGCCGCGAGATCACGCGCTACGACGTCACCGCGGTCCTGGCCGCCGACGGCACCATGCGGGTGACCCTGGACTTCGACTTCGACTTCGGTGACGACCCCGGCCACGGGCCGTACCTCACGCTGCCGACGCGGGTCTCCTACGACGAGACGCTGGACCGCGCGTTCCGGTACACGGACATCTCGGCGTCGTCGTCGACCGATGCTCCCGACGACGTGAACCAGGAGTCCACGACCGACGCCCTGATCCTGCGCATCGGCGACGAGGACATCGACGACGTCTCCGGCGTGCACAGGTACCGGATCGACTACACGGCCGACGGGCTGCTCAACCCCGCCAACGCCCAGCACTCGGGCGACGAGCTGTACTGGAACGTCATCGGCTCCGGCTGGGAGATCCCGCTGGGCGACCTGTCCGTGAGCGTGGAGGGACCGGCCGCCGTCGAGGGCGCCGCCTGCTTCGCCGGGCCGCACAGGTCCACGTCGCCGTGCACGTCCTCGACGTTCTCGGGTGCGACCTCGACCTTCACGCAGGACCTGGTGCCGGTGGACGACGAGTTCTCCACGGTCACCGGCTGGCCCGCCGGGACGTTCCCCGGGGTCGAGCCGATCCTCGTCGAGAAGCCCGACCCGCTGGCGCCCGTCCGGCCGACGTCGGTGTTCGGCGGCGTCGCGCTCCTGGTGCTCGTCGGCGGCGCGGTGCTGGCCGCGGTGCGCGTGCGGCGCGTGGGCCGGGACAGGGCGTACCTCGGGCTCACCCCGGGGCTGCGGCCGGCCGACAACCAGCCCGGCGCGGCGACCGGCTTCCGCGACCGCCGGCAGGTGGTCTCCGTGCAGTTCCAGCCGCCCGCGGACGTGCGGCCGGGGGAGATGGGCACGCTCGTCGACGAGAAGGCCGACCCCGTCGACGTCACCGCCACCCTGGTCGACCTCGCCGTGCGGGGGTACCTGCGCATCGAGGAGGTTCCCCGGTCCAACCCGAAGAAGAAGGCCAAGGACTGGACCCTCGTGCAGGTCAGGGACGCCGACTCCGCGCTCCTGCCGTACGAGTCGACCCTGCTCAAGGCGGTCTTCACCTCGTCGTCCTCCGTGAAGCTCTCGGACCTGAAGACCACCTTCGCGGCGTCGATGGCCGAGGTGCAGAACGGCCTGTACGACCACGTCACCGAGAAGGGCTGGTTCCGGGGCAACCCCAAGTCGGTGCGCTCGGCGTGGCTCGGCGCCGGGATCGTGCTCGCCGTCCTCGGGGTCATCCTCACGTTCGTGGCGTTCGCCGCCGGGGCGTCCGTGGACGGCGTCGCGCTGGTGCCCATGGCGCTGGTGCTCGTCGGCATCCTCGTGGCGATCCTCGGCAACGCCGCACCCGCCCGCACCGAGGACGGCACCGCGGTGCTGGCCCAGTCCCTCGGGTTCCGCCGCTACCTGGCCACTGCGGAGGCCAACCAGCTGCGGTTCGAGGAGGGGCAGGACATCTTCAGCCGGTACCTGCCCTACGCGATCGTGTTCGGGCTGGCCGACCGCTGGGCGCGCGTGTTCTCCGAGCTCGCCGCGCAGGGCCGCGCCCTCGAGCAGCCCGGCTGGTACGTCGGCGGCTACTACCCGGGCGCCAACATCTTCTGGGCTACCGCGTTCGCGTCCTCCATGGACCGGTTCACCTCCGTGGCCACCGAGTCGATCTCCGCACCCACGCCCGGGACCTCCGGCGGGTCGGGGTTCAGCGGCGGCGGGTTCTCCGGCGGTGGCGTCGGCGGCGGTGGTGGCGGGGGCTGGTAAGACTGGTGTCCATGACGCTGCCGGTGGTGCCGCCCGTGGACCCCATGCTCTCCAAGTCGGCCGCCTCGATCCCGCCGGGCAAGCTGTACGAGCCCAAGTGGGACGGGTTCCGGGCCATCGTGTTCCGCGACGGCGACTCCGTGGAGATCGGCTCGCGGAACACCAAGCCGATGCAGCGGTACTTCCCGGAGATCGTCGAGGCCGTCCTGGAGTACCTGCCTTCGCGATGCGTCGTGGACGGGGAGATCATCGTGCCGTCGTCGGTCCACTCCGGGCTGGACTTCGAGGCGCTGCTGCAGCGGGTGCACCCCGCGGAGTCCCGAGTGCGGCTGCTGTCGGTGGAGACGCCGGCGCTGCTGGTCCTGTTCGACGTGCTCGCTCTGGGCGACGACGACCTGACGGGCCTGCCGTTCTCGGAGCGCCGGTCGGTGCTGTCGTCACTCGTGAAGCCGGGTGGACCGATCTCGATCACCGCGCAGACCGACGCGCTCGACGTGGCGACGCAGTGGTTCTCCCAGTTCGAGGGTGCCGGGCTGGACGGGGTCGTCGCCAAGGACCCTGCGGGGGTGTACGAGCCCGGCAAGCGGACGATGCTGAAGATCAAGCACGAGCGCACCGTCGACTGCGTGGTGGCGGGCTATCGGCCGCACAAGTCGGGTCCGGATGCCGTGGGGTCGCTGCTGCTCGGCCTGTACAACGACTCCGGTGTCTTGGCCTCCGTCGGGGTGGCCGCGTCGTTCCCGATGGCGCGGCGTCGCGAGCTGGTCACCGAGCTCGCGCCCCTGGTGGTGCCGCTGGAGGGGCACCCGTGGGACTACTCGGCCTCCGGTCGCACGCCACGGGAGGCGGAGGGCAGCCGCTGGTCTGCCGGCAAGGACCTGTCGTTCGTGCCGCTGGAGCCGTCGCTGGTGGTGGAGGTCGCGTACGACCACATGGAGGGCGACCGGTTCCGGCACACCGCGCAGTTCCGCCGCTGGCGCCCGGACCGGGACCCGTCGTCGTGCACGTACGAGCAGCTGGAGGAGCCGGTGTCCTACTCGCTCAAGGACGTGCTCGAGACCCGCTGACGGTCCACAGGCTGCGCACGGGTGGGCTCCAGCGCACTCCCGGGTGCGGGGCGTTCTCTGTTCCTTGTCGACGCCCCACCCTGGGGCCGGCAGGGAGGTCAGAGTCATGGACGAGCAGCAGGTTGCCGATTCCGCCGTCGAGTCCCCGTCGGGTGGTGTGGCCGTCGCGACGAAGCCGGTCGTCCGCCGTCGCCTGGCGGTCGGGGCGGCGGGCGGTGCGCTCGCCCTCGGGCTGCTGGCCGGCGGGGTGAGCGGCGGACTGATCACGGCGGCGCGGGCGTCGGCGGAGACGGACACCGCAGCGGCGTCGACGGCCTTCACGCCGCCGACCAACGAAGAGCAAGTGCCGTCGTTCGTCCCGCCGTCGTGGGGCTCCGGTCAGCAGCAGCAGCCGTCGACCTCGACCCAGTCCACCGCCACCGCGGCGAGCGCGGACCAGCAGGTCGGCGTCGTGACGATCACCACGACGCTCGGCTACCAGGACGCCTCGGCGGCCGGGACCGGGATGGTCCTGACGTCCGACGGGCTGGTGCTCACCAACAACCACGTGATCGAGGGCTCCACCGCGATCGAGGTGACCATCGAGTCGACCGGGGCGGTGTACCAGGCCGTCGTCGTGGGCACCGACGCCTCCTCGGACGTGGCCCTGCTCCAGCTGCAGGACGCGTCGGGCCTCGCGACGGTCAGTCTCGACGACGACGGCGGTGTGGGGGCCGGCGACGCCGTCACGGCGGTCGGCAACGCGGAGGGCGGGGGAGACCTGCTGGCCGCGGTCGGCTCGGTCACGGCACTCGAGCAGACCATGACCGCGTCCACCGAGACGCTGTCCGGGCTCATCGAGTTCTCCGCAGCCGTGGTGCCGGGCGACTCCGGCGGCCCCGTGCTCGACGACGAGGGCGAGGTGATCGGCATGACGACCGCCGCATCGAGCGGGACGGTCGACACGGTGGCGTACGCGATCGACATCGAGGACGCCCTGGTCATCGCGAACCAGATCCAGTCCGGGATCGCCTCCGACACCGTGACCATCGGGTACCCGGCGTTCCTCGGGATCGTGCTGGGATCCGGCTCGTCGATCACCGGTGTGCTGGAGGGGACACCCGCGGCAGCGGTCGGTCTCGTGGCCGGTGACGTGATCACCGCAGTGGACGGGGTCTCCGTGTCGTCGCTCGCCGACCTGCTGGACAGCTACTCGCCCGGAGACACCGTGACCCTGACCTGGACAGTCGCCGCCACCGGGGAGTCCACCTCCGCCCCGGTCACGCTGATCGCCGGGCCGGCGGAATGAGGACGACCAGCGTGCCGTTGAGAGGTACGCTGGGCGCGCTAGCTTCGGCTGGTGCTTGAAAACTGAACATGGGGGTGATCGGTTTCGACGGTGATCGTCGAACCAGGAGAAGCGGGTCGAGGACGCACGGTTATCTCGTCAACGCTCCGTGCAAACCAATAGGTGCCAATACAAACCGCACCGACTTCGCCCTCGCCGCCTGAGCGAGTCCCGAAGTCCGTTGGCCTGAGTACGCTCTCGACTCAGTAACCAGCGTCATCTAGAGAGCCACTGCTGGTAATCCTCGTCAGTGGGGTTGCCGGGACTCTTAGCTGACTGGGCCCGTCCACGGCTTGCCTGTGTGACCGTGGGGGCCGAGAAAATCACAGCGGGCTGCACCCGGAGAATCCCTGGTACTGCGTCACCGGACGCGGGTTCGATTCCCGCCACCTCCACCCATCTGACCTGCGGAAACGCTGGCCTTGTTGACCAGAAGTAGCCGTCCGTTGACACGGATGGCTATTTTTGTGTCTGTGGCGAGCATCCGTGAGCGCCGGCGCAGCGATGGCACGAGGGCCTTCGCCGTATTGTGGCGCGACCCGGATACCGGACGCCAGACCTCGCTCACCTATGACGACCTCCGTGACGCGACCGTGGCCCGCCAGCTGATCGAGGCGGCCGGCGGACATGCAGCCGAGGCGGCTCGAATCGCCGAAGGAATTCGCAAGACCGGACCGTCGGTCGATGACGTGATCTCCGAGCACATCGACCTGCTGACGTCGGTCGGGCCGGACACGCGCAAGCACTATCGAGGGCAGCTCGAGGCGCACATCAGCCCAACGCTCGGGCCGTACCCGGTCGCCGCGCTCACCTACCGGCATATCGCCGGTTGGGTGCGCGAGATGGAGGAGAAGGGGCTCGCACCCAAGACGATCGCCAACGTGCACGGACTGTTCTCCGCGGCGATGTCGACGGCCGTGCGACTCGGGTACCGCGAGGACAACCCGTGCGCCGGTGTCGAGCTGCCCAAGTCACAGGCGACTCACGACGAGATGACCGTGCTAACGCGCGACGAGTTCGCGTTGCTGTTGTCGAAGGTGTCACCGTTCTATCGGCCGCTGGTCATCACGCTCGTGGCGACAGGGCTGCGGTGGGGCGAGGCGACTGCGCTTACTGTCAGCGACCTCGACCTGACCGCAACTCCACCGACCTTGCGCGTGACGAAGGCGTGGAAGCGAGATGCCAATCGGCGCTGGTACGTCGGCCCGCCGAAGACTCGACGCGCACGACGGACCGTGGCCTTGCCCGACGACCTCGTGGCCGTTCTCGCGCCACAGGTGGCCGATAAGGCGCCAGGTGCGCTCGTGTTCACCAACACCGTCGGGTCGCAGCTGTCGTCGTCGCGGTTCTGGACCCAGACGTGGACGCCCGCGCTCGACGCCGCCGCCAACCCGCTGCTCGCCGACGGGACGCCCGACCTCGAGGCGCCATGCCTGACGAAGCGGCCGCGCGTGCACGACCTGCGGCACACGCACGCGTCCTGGATGATCGCAGCCGGCGTCGACCTGTTCGTGCTGCAGCGGCGCCTCGGGCACGAGTCGATCCACACGACGACCGAGACCTACGCGCATCTGATGCCAGACCAGCAAGCCGCAGCCGCGGCCGCGGCGGGCAGGGCTATGGCGGGACTGATGGGATCGATGACGGGGGAGTGATGGGCGGTGATATTTGCGCGAAGTGTAGTCCTTGAGGCTACACTTTGAGCAGAATCGCGGAGGAGGCTGAGCGTGATGAACGACAGGCGAGTGGTTGAGACGCGCCTCGCCGTGCGCCCGATGCGGACCGTGAGACCGGCCGATCTCGAACAGCACTTCGTCAATCCGCGGGCCGTCCTGCGAGACCGCGCCGCGAAGGGCGAGGTGCACAAGGTTGCGTACGGAACGTACGTCGCCGTGCCGGACGACGCGCACGACCAGGTGCGGTGGAGGCCAGGGCTAGAGGCGGCCGCTGCCGCCGTGGCCACGGCAATCTTCGGTGACCGCGCCGCAGCACTGATGGGCATGACCGCCGCCCGGCTGCTCGGGGCAGCCCCTCGTGCCCGCGGTCACGCCACGGTGGCCGCCCCGCGACGCCATCGCGACGTGCCGTTGACCGACCGTCGCGATGCGGTGATCCACTTTGTCCAGCGCGACCTCGATGCTCTCGACCTCCAGCCGATAGCGACAGAGCTCGGAGTCGCCATGGTGACGACGCCCGAGCAGACCCTCGTCGACCTTGCCCGTGATCGCACCATCAACGACGCCGATCGGCACGCCACGATGCTGACGCTTGGGCGGGCCGCCGATTGGGACCGGATCGAGGAGCTTGCGGCCGCGCAACGCGGTCGAACTGTGACCGAGCCGGTCCTGGGGCGTGTCAGGCGTGAGGTCGAACGGTGACCGAAGCGGCCATCTACGACGTTGCTGAGCGATTCGGCGTCGACCTGGACCAGGTGCGGCGGGACCACGTCATCTCGCACATCCTCGCGTCCATCTCGCGGCGAGCCCAGGATCGCTTCATCTTCTACGGCGGGACTGCGCTCTCGCGCACATGGTTGCCTGACGCGCGGTTGAGCGAGGACGTCGACCTGATGGTGATTGGCCGACGGCGGGACGGTGCCGACGCGCTCGCTCGAGCGATCGACGCTGACATCGCACGGCCATTCCTGGGTGCGAGCTGGTCGAAGGACCCACGTGACGCGCGGGACGCCGAAGACGTCACCTTGACCACCGGCACGGGTGCGGTGATCAAGTTCCAACTCGTTGACACGGCGGGTCGTCCTCCCTGGCCGACCGTGCGGCAGCCGATCCTGCAGCGCTACCCGGACGCTCAGCCGGCCACGCTGGTGGTGCCCACTCCGGATGCAGCCGTCGCGATGAAGATGTCCGCCTGGTTCGATCGGCGTGCGGAGCGCGACCTCTTCGATCTCTGGGCGATGGCCACCCGCGGTCTCATCACGCCTGGCGCCCTCGCGCTCTATCGCCAGTACGGCCCGTCGTCGCGGCCGCCGTCGCCCTCCGTATTCCAGCCAGCACCGAGCGAGACCGCGTGGCGCGCGTCGCTCGGCCACCAGACACTGCTCGACGTGACTGCGGCTGATGCCGCCGAGGTCGTTGCGGCGGCCTGGACATCGCTCGGCGCGGACCTATAGCGGGACGTCTCTGCGCTACACGGTGGCGACCATTGTCCCGACGTCACTAGACAGAACGATCACACCTCCCGATCGGCAACAGTGCTCGGGCCACGTGCCCACGCTGACTTGGTCAGGCGACGGGGAACGCCGCAGCGAGAGCGCCGTGGATCGCGCCGACGCGGGCTCCGTCGATCGGCCCTGGGCTGACTAGCCGCTCGGCGGCCTTCTTGGGCCAGAGGACGTCTACGCCCTCGATGACGAACGAGCCACCGAACAGCGGCCAGTCCGCCTCGACGAAGCAGAGCAAGCCGTGAACGGGAGTGTCGTCGAAACCGGCGTTGTCGAGCGCGGCGCGCACGAGACCGACCTGCTTGTGAACGCCGTCGACGAGCTTGGTGCAGTCGCGCGATCCGACCGTGAGCTTCGACGTGCGAGGGCGAAGGATGCCACCCTCGACCCGCAAGGTCGGGCGCCCCTTGTACCGCTTGGCGTCGATCACGAACACGCCCGACGGGCCGATCGCGATGTGATCGATGTTCGCCTTGGTCCGCGGAATGCGACGGTCGTGCAGCGTGAGGACGCCGTGCTCGACGAGGGTGTTCAGACGCCCGCCGAGCAGTTCCTCGCCTCGAGCGCCGCGCGCCCACGCGGCCGTGCTCTGAGGCTCGTCGGACAGCGCGAGGATCAGGCCGCCCATGCGGGGGTGAGCCTCGCGGATCCGTGTCTCGCGCTTGGACTTGCGTCGCTCGTACTCGCGCTGGGCGGAGCTTCCGGCGGCGCCGATCGCGACCTCGGCGGGCGGCTCGGGAGTCTCCAGGTTGGTGACTACCACCGTCTCCGACCCAGCGGGCTGGCCCGCGCTCGCACACGTCACGCAGGCGACAGTCTTCGTGGCGCGGTCGTAGACGGCTGTCACCCCCGCTGCGAGAGCCGCGCCGCAGACACGGCACGTTCCGGCGTACCGCAGGCGCATCGTCTTCGTCGCGCCGGCGGTCGCGTCGATGGGTGTCGCCATGCTCAGTTCATCGGCTCGGGGCTCGCTCGGCTGGAGCCGCGCTCTCAGTACAGCTGCGCGTCCCCCTGGACGTGTGGCCGACGCTGGTGAGCGCGGATGGACTTCACGGTCGCTCCGAGCGCTCCGAGGTCGACCGATGCCTCCACCGACGGCTCGTCGTCGGGCTGCCGGCCCTCCACCGTCACTAGCCGCACGAGGGCGTCGACGTGCTCCGGCAAGAAACGGATCTTGCCGCGGCCGAAGAGCAGGTGCGGGATGCGCCCCCGCCGCGCCTGCTCGCGGACCCACCAGGGGGACGCTCCAAGGGCCTCCGCAACCTCCTCGGGCGTCAGGGTCGTGTACTGGGTAGCCATGGCGCTGCCCCTCTCGTCGGGTTCCTCAAGGCATGCTCTCCGTGCGGTCCGTTTGGTGGGCTGGCGGCCGAATCTGTGGACGAGGCGGTCGGCTCACCGGTGATGTGGACGCTGTGCTCGGCATAGCGCTGGCGTGCGCCCTGCCGAGTGATCCCGAGATGGCGACCGATCTCGTCCCAGCTCGCGCCACACTCGCGAGCTCGCTCGACTTCGTGCTCGATGGCGACGTCGATGCGGCGAAGGATCTTTCGGGCGCGCCGGCGCCGTGCAACGAGTTGGAGGATCTCGGTCGGGTCGTAATGCGGGGGCTCGATGTACGGACGGGTGGGCGGGTCGGAAGGCAGCGGTCGGAAGTCTGCCGGCGAGGTTTGGACGGAATACTGCACGCCGACGGCGGGCCGCGCGACGGCTGGGCGGGCGTCGGCGACGGCTTCCTCGACGAGCCGGATACGGTCGGCGATGTCGGGCGGCAGCACGTAATCAGGCTCGTGACCGACGATCCCGAACGCGGCTCCGGGCTCGTCGATCGGCACCCCATCGGCGCGGGCTGTCCTGCGCACGCGTCGGGCTCGGCGCTGACTTCCCATCTCGCCTCCCCGATCTCGAAAGCAGGTATGCGCTGTCGGCCTCAAGATGCGTCGTCGGCAGTCGGCAGCGGCGTGTCTCGACCTATCCCGGGGGCGGTGATCAACCGCCTCCCGCAAGTAGGTGCGCCAATGGCCGCGTAACACGCGACCCATGTCGCCAAGCTCTTGGCCGGCTCCACCGCCTGAGGTCCAGGCCGCGCGCCTCTGAGGAGCCGTGCGCCGGTGTCCGATCGAGAGTCCGGCAGGCGAGGGCGACCCGACTCTTCTTTCACTGCGTGACAACTGCAGTAGTCAGCTCGCTTTGGTGCCGGTGCGGTTGTCGAGATGCGCGGTCGAACTCGCAAGGCCGTCGTCCTGGCGAGCGGGTAGCCCGGGGCCGGGGTTCGCAGCGCTGATGATTGCCCGGTGGTCGAGCAGCTCATCGAGGATCGGGTACGAAGCCGCACGCTGAGGTGGCGTGGGCGATCGATCACAGAGGTTGGAGCCGGACCTCTAGGACGTCATCGTCGCGACCGGCGCGTGTGCTCAGCGAAGGCAAGAAGGGGCCATGACACCTCTGGCACCTCTGAAAAGGTGATCGTGTCCCGGAGGGCTTCCGGGACCCGCGGCGCCGTCGGGATGGCCCGACTTCTGGCTGCCCACCGAGGGTGTGGCTCACTTAGGGTGGATGCCTCCCAGCGGCGTTCCTCGGGGTGGTGGTGACGCTCGATAGAGGGCTGGGACTTGTCCCAAGAGGTGCTTGCGCTCCACCATCCCCACGCGGATGACCAAGACGTGGAGGTGCGTCATGTTCATGGGGATCGACACTCACAAGGACACGCTGGCGGTCGCGGTGTGTGACGGCCGCGGGCAGCTGGTCGAGTGGCTCGAGGTGGTCAACGACAACCGAGGTTTCGTCCGGCTGACTGCTCTGCTTGCTCGCCGGCCGGTGGTGCGCGTTGGGATCGAAGGATCGGGCCACTTCGGGCGTGCTGTCGCAGCGCATCTATCGACGGCAGGAGTAGACGTGCGTGAGGTGCCGACCACCATGACCTCACGCGAACGCGGTGCCCGCCCGGGGCAGGGCAAGACCGACGAGGTCGACGCCTTGGCGATCGCCCGGATCACCGCACGAGATCCCGGGCTGCCCGAAGTTCGGCTCAAGGTGGGCGTCGCAGCCGACCTGCGAGCACTGCTCGACTATCGCGAAGACCTGATCGTCGAGCACTACAGCCTCGCCAACCAGGTGCATTCCGAGCTCGTCGGACTGATCCCCGGCTATCACCTGACCCACCCGCATCTCAAGACGACAGCGCAGGTCAACGCGATGCTCACGCTCATCGGCGACGACGAACGCATCCGATCCGGACTGACCCGCAGGCGACTGGTGCGGGTGCTAGCGCTGATCGCCGAGACACGCGCCGTGACCACCCAGATCGCTGCCCTGGTCGCCGGGCACGCCGACGCGGTCAACGCGATCTACGGCGTCGGCCCGGTCGTCGCGGCCCGGTTCCTGGCCGAGATCGTCGACATCCACCGCTACCCCAACCGCGACACGTTCGCCTCGGCCAACGGGACCGCGCCCTTACCTGCCTCCTCGGGGCGCACAGTGCGGCATCGGCTCAACCGGGGCGGCAATCGTCAGCTCAACCGCGCGCTCTACACGATCGCGTTGACTCAGATCCGCGCCGATACCGAAGGCCGGACCTACTACGACCGCAAACGCGCCGAGGGCAAGACCAGCCGCGAGGCCATCCGTTGCCTCAAGCGCCGGCTCTCGGACCAGGTCTTCAAAGCAATGCGCGTCGATGCGGCCGTTGAGATGCGGTCCGCTGACGCGGCCTAGGCGTAGCTCGGCGGGGCAGGGACCTCGACCATGTGGTCCAAAGTCGTCGAAGCGGCTCCGGCCAGCATTCCCATCGTGTGCTGGAGGAGATGCCACAGCGGCTCCATCCCGCCGTTGGCCAGCAGATCGCGCACGGATTCCACGTCGTCGGTCAGTTGCCCCGCGGTCGGCGAAGGCGGTTCGGTGGAGAGATCGAACTGCTCGCGAACGAACAAGGTCCAGTAGAAGTCCGCGTCAACGATCACCGTCGGTCCGTGAACCTCCTCGAGCGCACCGATCACTGTCGCAAGAGCCGACTTCAGCTCGTCCACTGAGATCTCGAGCCTGCTGCTCGCTGACTGGTCGGCGTCCATCCTCCGATGATGGCCCACAAGCGGCCTGAAGCCCTGCAGCGATGGACATAGAGGCCCACCAAGCGCAACCTGAGTTGTCGAGACACTCCGATGCCACAGGCATCACAGCCGCCCGCTGCCAGCGGTGACACGGACACGAGGGCGGAGGCCGGATCACCGGCGCCGTCAATACACGGCGTCGGCCCGGAGCTGCAAGATGTGAACGGCTACATGATCGAGCGCAGGGAGCGATGCTCGTCCCAGTGTTTGGAAAGCCAGTCAATTTGCGGATCCTTGAGACTCAAGGTGAGCGTTTCGTCGTGGAGCCGTGCGTATTGGGGATATCGCGCCAGACTAGGTGCTACGTCGATGCGGAGGGTGGACGGCTGCACTGCAAGCAGCCCATCGTCGAACAGTCGGTGGATGTCGCGCCGCAGCATCAGGCCGCCGTGCTCAAAATGAGTACCCAGCTGGGCGTAGCTGTACAAGTGTCCTGCCTCGAGTACGCGCGTGGGAGCGCCCCCCGTGAAGGCGCACGTGCTTCCCTGGGTTGCTAAGAGGTGGTCGCGAAACTGCTGTTGTCCTCGACGCACCCGGACGAGCGCTTGACCGAACCCTTGGGGTAGCTCCACGATCGGGCTGGTGCCCAGCGGCCAGCTGAGGTCTAGGCGTGCGGACACGCGGCCGACTGCATGACCAGCGCCCTTCGTTAAGAGCGCGTCGCAAAAGGCGCCCCAGTCGAGCGGCCGCATCGCATTGAATTCGCCCGCATTTACCGCCAGAGATCGGATCTCAGTCTGGTCGAGCGTCCCGTCGAGCGACGTCCACGCCGCGTCGTACCGCGCTCTGTACTGCATCACATCAACGACGTCGGAGCGTGGCATCTCGAACTTGTGGTGGCATTTCATGCACCGGTACCGCGGCGAGGCCGTCTTCCGCGAACTGATGCGGGTCGTGCCACAGCTCGGGCAACGCTTGAGCAGCTTCGGGCCATGCGAGGCCTCGATCTCCTCAATGACCGATACGCCCAGCAGGCGCTGCTTGTTCCACACAGCGACGGCATCGCCGACGCCGAGGTTCTTGTGGTTCGGTACGTTGCTATCCCAGGAGTAGTACGCGTCGACCTGATCGTCGTAACCGGAGTTGCCGCCATGCCCACGGTCATCGCCTGCGGCCATGAGTAGCCATGCTCGCAACGCTCCACTCTGCATACGCAGCAGCTTTGCACGTCGATCGGCTAGGTTCCCGGTGCTGTTGCGGTTGCAGGTGTACGCGCCGGATCCAGTGAAGGCTCGGTTCGCTGAACTGATCGTCTCCCGACGGGGTTGCGACGGGATTGGTCTGCTCGTACTGGGCGGCTGGGATGTGGCCGAGTCCGCAGGTGCAGGTGCCAGTCGACATGCTCCTGGGTCGCGATCTCGAACGGGTCTACGACTCTCCGGGCCTCTGCGGCGGATCTACTCGGTGTTGAACGGCCCGATCGAGAACACGGCCCTCGCAATGTCGTAGGCGTCTCCGATCGCGACAGCGCCCTAACGAAGGCCGGTCGCGCTCAGCGCTCTGCATCGGCAATGGTGCGACCGATGGCGGCGGCAAGCGGAATCGGCACGGCGTTGCCGATCTGTCGAGCGATAGCGACCTTCGACCCGACCCACCGATACGAGCGAGGGAACCCCTGCAGAAGAGCAGCCTCGTAGTGGGTGATTGCCCGGTTCGCCACGGGATGGATGTATCGCCCCTTCTCGGGCTTAAAGAACTCCGTCCTCACGGTCACTGACGGCCGGTCCCAGTGCATGCGTCCCATGACGTCCGCGGAACCACTGGTGTGCTTGCGCCAGCAGTCTGCGAGCAACTCGTTGGGCAAGGAAAAGCGATTGCCTCCGGGCGGGATGGACCGGAAGCGCTGGATCGACTCAGACGTATATCTGCGTCCCAGATGAAGTTCGGTCGTTCGGAAGACTCCGGGGAGGTCACGCCCGGCGAATCGCACTGAACGCTCAGGCAGGTCGATCGCGTCCCACTCCTGAGCGACCCCTCGGAATGCCTGTCGCACCGTGCGATGGGCTCCCTCGTGGTCCGCCGTCGGGAAGCCCGGAGACGCCAGGTCCCTGTGGTGGCCGATCAGCACCGCACGCTTCCGGGCCTGGAACGCCCCGTAGTCGGCGGCGTTCAGGACTCGTGCCTCGAACGCGTAGTCCGCCAAAATGCCACCCGGTTCGACGGCTTCGACGAAACGGCCGTATTGCGGTGACCGGGCGAAGGCCGCCACGTTCTCGACGACGAAGTAGCGAGGCCGGGCACGCACGATCGTCTTGGCGTACTCCTCCCACAGGGAGTTCCGGTCGTCCTCAACGTCCTGCTTGCCGAGAGTCGAAAAGCCCTGGCAGGGAGGGCCGCCGACCACGACGTCGACCTGAGGGACCTCGGCGGTCCGCAACCATTCCTGGATCGGCCCGACGTAGACGTTGGTGCTCCGGTGATTCTGCTTGTACGTCGCGGCAGCCGCCACGTCCATCTCGACCGCCTGTACCGACCTGAAGACTCCGAGCGTGTCCAACCCGGCCGTCAACCCACCGGCGCCCGCGAAGAGATCCAACACCCGGAGGATCGGTGCGTTGCGTGCAGGCGCTTGATCCAAGATGGTCACGAGGAAGACGCTAGCCGGCAGCGCCCACATTGATGTGCTGGCGCGCCGGCGGGAGTTGGCCGGACCCAGGGTGAGGCGGGTGACCCGTAGTGCGGAAGGCCCAGGCGGTCGTCACCCGTTCGCCGGTGCCACTGGACGAAGCCGTGTCGCGTCGGATGGCGCGACAGGCTCGTCGTGACACCGCCCCGGAGATGCACCTGCGCCAGGCTCTCCACGCCGCGGGGCTACGGTTCCGAGTCGATCATCCGCTCCCCGGGATGCCGCGCCGCCGGGCCGATGTGTTGCTGCCCAAGGCACGGATCGCCGTGTTCGTCGACGGATGCTTCTGGCATGCATGCCCGCTACACGCAACTAGCCCGACGACGAACGGCGACTGGTGGCGGGCGAAGCTCGAGCGGAACGTCGAGCGTGATCGCGAGACGGATGCGTACCTCGTCGACTCGGGGTGGACTGTTCTGCGGTACTGGGAGCACGCCGATATGAACGCTGCTGCGCAGGAGGTGGTCGGGGAATGGCGAAAGGCGCGTTCGCCAGCACCCAGTAGGCAGCGGCCGCGGTCTCCAGAATGAGCAGAGGACAATTCGCCCACCTCGCATGCGGCGACGCATCGCGACGGTTGTGTGGGACAAGCGAGCACCGTCCCGACGCTAGTCTCGGATCGTGACCGCCAGCGACGTGAGCATCTCGAATCATCCGATGTATGTGGTCTTCGCCGAGTGGGCGAAGAAGCACGGCCTCGACGCAGCGGTCACCCGATTCGGTTCGTCGATGGCCGAGGTCGACCAATTCGCTGGGCAGTGGCAGAGCGACCTGAAGAAGGTCGAGCAGGGTGGCCCGCCGATCATCACGGCCGGCAAGAACGAGTGGTACTCGGGGCCGACGGAAGCCAGTCGGTTCTGGAGTCCGCTCCGGGCCTACTTCGAAGCAGAGAACTGGCCCGCGGCTCGCGTGGACGGTGTCGATCGTGCTTCGACCATGGTGGTCGCTCACACGCCACCGCCATCGAAGGTCAGGTTCGACGGTAAGGGTCTCGTCGTCGGTTACGTCCAGAGTGGGAAGACCACCAACTTCACATCGGTCATTGCGAAGATGGCCGACGAGGAGTACTCGATGGTCATCGTGCTCTCGGGCATTCACAACGGCCTGCGCAAGCAGACACAGGAGCGCTTGAACCAGCAGCTGCGCGACCTCAACCTGGACCACTGGCTGCCTTTGACGGACGAGGACAAGGATTTCCAGATCCCGACAGTCCCTCCCTCGGCGTATCTCACGGCAGAGGGCAAGGTCGTGCTCGCCGTGGTCAAGAAGAATCCGGTCGTGCTCCGCCGGCTCAAGAAGTGGTTGGAGAGCGAACACGCCGGTCACGCACTGCAGTCCGCCCGCGTGTTGATCATCGACGACGAAGCAGACCAAGCATCGGTCGCAACCGCCCGCATCAATCCCCTGATCCGCGGGCTCTTGGCGCTCATGCCGCGCTCGATCTACATCGGCTACACCGCGACGCCGTTTGCGAACGTGTTCATCAATCCGGCAGATGGCGACCTGTACCCCAAGGACTTCATCCTGAATCTGCCCTTGCCGGAGGGCTACTTCGGGCCCGAATTGGTGTTCGGAAGGGACGACGTCGACGGAGATGACGTCGACGGCCTGGACATGGTTCGCCGTATTCCGGACCAGGCCGTCGGCCTGCTCCGACCGCTGAAGCAGGCAGATGCCGACTCTTTCGTTCCCACGTTCACCCCCGAGGTGGTCGACGCGGTGCGCTGGTTCTGGCTTGCGACCGCGGCGCGCCGGGTTCGGGGAGACGCCGGACACTCGACGATGTTGATCCACACCTCGGTGAAGACGCAGGTTCACCGCTCATTCCTCGCACCTCTGGGTGAGATCCGGGATGACACACTGCGTCGGCTGAAGTCCGGGGATCCGGTCCTGCTGGACGAACTCAAGAGACAGTGGGAGATGGAGTCGGCTCGCGTGCCCGCCTCACAGTGGCAACGGGCGACCGATTCGTTCGAGGACGTCGCAGGCCAGTTGAGCGCGGTCGTCGCATCCACCGAGGTCCTCATGGACAACTTCCGGAGCGAGAGGCGCCTGGACTACAGCGGCGCACCTGTGGTCGCCATCGCAGTCGGTGGCAACACGCTGTCTCGCGGGCTCACGCTCGAGGGTCTCGTCGTGAGCCTGTTCGTGAGGGGTGCAACGGCGTACGACACCCTCCTGCAGATGGGCAGATGGTTCGGATACCGCACGGGCTACGAAGACCTCCCGCGGATCTGGACGACGTTGGAGTTGGAGCTGGGCTTCCGCCACCTGGCTCAGGTCGAGCACGAGATGCGCGCGGACATCGACCTCTACCAGTCGCAGAACGCGACCCCGAGCGACGTCGCCGTGCGTATCAGGACCCACCCGTCACTCCGGATCACGGCGAAGATGGGGGCGGCCGAACCTGCAGAGGTCTCCTACGCGGGTCGTCGGGTTCAGACCCGATTCTTCGCCCACCTGGACGAGGATTGGCTGCAGGGCAACCTCGACGCTGCGGGGCGACTGCTCACAGCGGCCAAGCGAGCCGGCGGAAACGATGACCGCCTCTTCCGAGGTGTTCCGGTCGCTGCGGTCCAAGCGTTCCTCGCCGAGTACCAGGTCCACGAGGACTCGCCCGACATGGACCCGAAGATGATCCACAAGTACATCGCCCAACAGCTCAGCGCAGACCCTCCCCAGCTGACCGAATGGAACATCGCCGTGGTCGAGGGCACGGGCGCTGGGGTTCAGGTGGGCCCGGTCCAGGTCAAGGCGTCAATTCGTTCACGCCTGAAGAGTGGCAGAGCCGACCGCGCCGACATCAAGACTCTGATGAGCAAGTCGGACATCGCTCTCGATATGGATCTCAGCACCAAAGAGGCGAGAGGTCTCACGGAGTTGCAGCTCAAGCAGCGTCGCAGGGACGACCCTTTGGTTTCTGACAAGGGCCTACTCGTGCTCTACGCAATCGACCCGCTTAGTGAGCCCGAAAGCACGCACGCGAAGCTGTCCCGCGAAAACCTCGGGGCCGTCGGTCCGGTCATCGGCGTCGGCGTCATGTTTCCTGGTACGCCCGACGGCGCCTCGAAGATCAAGGCATCCCACGTCGCGGTGCCGGAGTACCTGCTCGGGGAGGTCGAGGTCGAGAATCTCGACGAAGCTCTCGAGCAGGACCACGAGGGCGAAGATTCATGAGTACCACACTCGCCCGCCTCAATTCCGCGTGGGGCGTCCTGGAGCGACCCACCGGCACGAGCTTCAACACGTTCCCGCTCTCGGTCGACGGGGGTCCGGACATCCGCGCCGCGATCGATCAGGACGGATTCCGTCACCTGTTGATCGCCGGGAGTGAGCAGAGTGAGATCGAACGTTCGTTCGGGGTGCTGTCCGTTGATTACGGCCCGCTGATCTTCAGCGGCGTCACGCGGTCCTACCTCGACATCTGCTGCACCGAGCCGACGCTGAACGTCGAGTTTCAGGAGGTCGCCAGCGACATCCTCGACGCCGTGGACGGCAACGTGGAGCCCATGACCGAGGCCCTTGTGGTGATCGATCGCTGGCGCCGGCTGCTTCGAGCCAGCGGACTCGGGAGCATGCGGGAGAACGAGCGAATCGGACTGTTCGCCGAACTCCGCACGCTGATCGCTCTCAACTCTCGGGGGAACGCCGTGCCAGCTTCGGCGTGGACCGGGCCGCTTCGCCAGCCTCACGACTTCGAGCTGGCCGACCGGTGTCTGGAGGTCAAGGCACTTGGTGCCGATTCGGCGTCCATCCGCGTCCATGGAATTGAGCAGCTGGACCGGCACGACGGCAGGCCACTCGATCTCCTCCTGGCCACGGTGGTGCCCGACCCCGAGGGCGAGACGATCCCGGACCTGGTCACGAAGCTCGGAGGCCTGGTCGAGAAGAACGAACTCTTCGAGCGCCTCAATCGCGCCCGGGTCAATCTCGCCGACCCGGTACTCACATCGAGTCCGTACACGATGGTTTCCCTCTTCATCGTCCACGTCACGAGCGGCACCCCGCGCCTCGTTGCAGAGACCCTCGTCGGCAGTGCTCTGCCCGTCGGCGTGGGCCGCGTCAACTACGAGGTGGAGGTCGGCGAACTTCTTGCCGCCGCGCGTCCCGTATCCCTGGGCGACCCGCTCTCGTGGTGGACCGAATGAGCAACCCACAGTGGTGGTCCCAGCAGTTCGCGGCCGAGGGTGGCGCCGCCGCCGAGGGCATCTCCAAGCAACTCGGACGACCACCGATCGACCCTCTCACCATCCTGGTCCGCGAATCCGCGCAGAACAGTTGGGATGCTCGGCTGCCGGGATCGGTCGTGGACTACACCGTCACGATTAGGACCCTCGGCGACGACGCTTCGATCTGGGCCGAGCATCTCTTGCCCGGGCCGAAGGGCGGTCAGCGCGACACAGGATTGCGCGACGCTTTGGCGCGCGGTTCACAGCTCTTGATCATCAGCGACCGCGGGACCCGAGGCCTGGGTGGCCCTCTGCGCGCGAATCAACGGGCACCGGAGGGGGTTGTCCCCAACTTCGTGCAGTTTCTCCGCAATGTGGGTGAGCCCAGTGACCAGGAGTACGGCGGCGGAACGTATGGGTTCGGCAAAGGCATCCTGTATGGCGTCTCGAACGCACACGCCATCGTCGTCGACACGCACTGTGACGACAGCGGCGCCGACGATCGGCGATTGATGGGGGCGTCGCTCGCCCACAGCTTCTACGAGGGCGACACGCGCTACACCGGACGGCACTGGTGGGGCGACTGCACTGACGACATCCCCGACCCTGTGGTCGGCACTGACGCGGCGGAGTTGTCCCGCATGCTCGGGTTACCGGGATTCGATGACGGACGTACCGGGACGGACATCGTCATACTTGGCGCGGATCTCGGGGCCGAGGGCGACGAGGCTGGCGACGACACGCCGCGCACGCCTCTGGAGGCGGGCGAGTTCCTTGCATCGTCCATTTTGTGGCACCTCTGGCCCAAGGCCGGCTCGTCAACACGTCCCGAGGGGATGCGGTTTCGAGTTGCGGTCAACGGACAAGACGTGCCTGTGCCGAGCCCCTCGTCCGTTCCAGAACTGCAGAGTTTCGTCCGCGCCCTGGACCGGATCCACGAAGGTGACTCTCGTCCGTACGCGCGGAAGACGGCTCCGTTGTTGGCTGGTCACATCAACATCCAGCCCTGCCCGGCGGTCCCTTCTTTCGCCCGTGACCCTGGTCGTGTCGTCCGATCGGCTGCGTCGATCAGGGAGTCGTATCGGCACGTCGCACGAATGCGGACCGCCGAACTGGTCGTGGACTACTTCGAGGGGCCCGAACACCCCGACCCGCTGCTCGGATATGCCGGCGTGTTCCTTGCTTCACATGAGGCGGACTCGGACTTTGCCGCGAGTGAGCCCCCCACTCATGATGACTGGGTCGAGCGGGGCCTGGTGGGGCGCCAACGCGGTGTCGTCCGCGACAGTAGGGCGTTCATCAGGAGTGCTGTCGGCGCCTACCTGCCCGACTCGGTAGGCCCGGGCGTCGCTCTCGCGGGCTTGGGCCAGTTCTCTGCACAACTCGCCGGTCTGTCCACGACCTCCGGACTGGGTGTCGGCGGAGTCGCGCGAGTTGGCCCGGCCGATCCGGCTGTCCCGGGCAAGGCGGAGGGCAGCGGAGAGGGGACTGCATCGGGCGCGACTAGCCGCCCAGCTTCCGGTCGCCGCCAGTCTCGCCGAGCTTCAATCATCGAAGGGCCTGCGGTCAGGCTGCAGGGGGATCGGCCGATGGTCGTCGCCCATGTCTCCGTGCCGCCTGCGCCGGGCGCCCGTCGCCTCACGATCACGCCCCAAGTCGTTCTAGAAGGTGGAGGACGCGAGTCGGATCCCCCCTCCGGCGCCTCCGCACTCCAGATCGTTGGGTGGTGGCAGCTCGATCACGACGTCTGGGCATCGACCGGTTCCTCGCTGACGGTCGCCCCGTCGACGTCGGAACGTGTGTTCGGCTTCGCCATGCACTACGCGCCCGACGTCACTGTCCGCTTCGACCTGGCTTCGGAGGATCTGTGAGACGCGAGGCGAAGCCGTATCTAGTGCCGGCTGTCGACGCGATGACTCTCGGCCAATGGGAGCGGTACGACGGCGACTCCTGGGTGTTGTTGGGTGAACACGTCGAGGGCTGGGACCCCGAGACCAGCCTCGTAGTCCGTCGAGTGATCGACGCCGATTGGAACGGCGCCCGGCAACAAGCCGGCCTCCCGGCCGACTTCCCTCTGGCGATCACAGCGGGGTGGTCGAGTTCGACCTCCCAGATGAGGGTCCAGATCTCAGCCGCGCCCGTTCCGGCGGCCGGTCGACTCATTGTGGAAGGGACGATCCCTGGAAACCGCGCCGGCGGTGCGCTCGAACTGACGACGACGCTCACAACTGCCGCCGACTGGCCGACTGCACCGATCGGAGTCGCGCGGCGCGTCGGGTCGATGTTCTTCACGGATTCTGTGCGAGTCACTCTGGAAGGGTCCGGAAGCCTCTTTCCGGTCGCCGTCGTCGACTTTGCGCACACGCGCTTCGACCCGGACTCGAGCTGGCATCTCACAGCTCCGCTCGACCTCGGTGCGCCCTTCTCGGGCACGTTTCTCCTGTCCATCAACAAGCGGGACACGGAGCTTGTGGACGCGATCACGGCCCCGAAGCCGACGGCAACTCAAAGGTTGCTCGCGCAGGAAATCCACCATCAGGTCGCCATGATGATGCTCGAACTAGCGCTCGAGGCCGAGCAGCACGACGAGCTGCTGAGCGTGGACTGGCCTGCGGAGTCAGCCGGTGATGTTCTCAAGTACCTGCGCCAGAGTGCCGGCGATGCACCGCCGAGAGAGCCCTCCGAGCGACGCGCGTGGCTCTCCGGAGCAGCACGTCGTGGAGCGAACGGGAGGGCATTCAGATGACCGTCCTCTGGCCGAGGCTCAGGATCCAGGACGCACGCGACCTCTTTGACGAACTCGAGGCCGGAAGCCTTCCGACGCCGAGCGCCCATCACCCCCAGCAGACCTACGCTCAAATCGGTGGGCGGGTGAACGAGTCCACCATCGTTGCGCTGCACGGCAAGTTGGCGGCGGCAGCATCCCCATTCGGGTTTCCCTCGCAACCACCCTCCGACGGGGTGGAGTTTGACCGGGCAGTGACACCGATTCTTCATGGGGCGATAGACATCAGTTGGGCGGAAGCCGCGAGCCGCGAGGTGTGGCATTTCGTCGCTCTCGTCGCACTCGCAGATCTGACCGAGTGGCGTTGGAGCGACCAACGCAGTCGCAACGTCGAGCGGTGGATCGCTAGCGACATGACTCGGCATACCTGGGGGCGTCTATGGTGGCGCACGGCCGCCTTCGAACAGGCGCCAGAGTTGCTCGGTGCGCTCTCAGAGAGCGATCTCAACCAACTGCTCGAGCGCAGGGTCATCGGCGGCAATCCCCTACTTCTGGCAGCGATGGCTAAGTCCGTTCTTGCTGCGCCGGATCGCGGAGTGCCTCATCGCGAGGTTATTCGCGACAGCACCAAGCGCCTGCGCCGGGCGTTGTCGTTTATCGACGACCTCGCTCTGACGCCCGCTCAGGTCCAAGCGTTGACCGATCGTCTAGTCTACGAAGCACTCGAAGGCCTCACGGCAAACGGCTGACGAACCGTCGGACGTCGCTCGCACCACCTGGGCCTCGTCGTTGACCACGTCAACGGATCGACTCAAGAATCGCTGATGGCGTCGAGATCGGGTCCGCGAACCTGCAGATCACGAGTCCGTCGGTGTACGCCGAGGCGCACCGAAGCGCCTTCGATTCCCGCCACCTCTCGCAGAGCCAAGGCTTTGACCGATAAGCTCTCTCGCCATCGTGCAGCGGCAACCACGGAGCCACGGGCGCGGAGCGCATTCCCTGCCCCAAAGCGACGGCGAAGGTGCCCGCACAAGCAGGTCGGAAGGGAAGCCGGGCCCCATGAACCTCACCAGCAGCAGTCCCGCGGCACCGCCGTCAGCGGCGACGTCCGCAGGATCCGCACCTGCCCGAGGTCCCCGCCGAGCGGGTCGTCGAACGAGCCGTTCGGCTCGGGCAGCACCTCGACGGCGAGCGCGCTGATCGGCAGGTCGAGCGGCAGACCGGCGGCGTCCAGGGCGTCCTTGACCTCGGCGCCGGACCAGGCCGTCTCGCCCTCGACCATCAGCGGTGAGCTCGCCACGCGGGGCCGGCGGCGGGGTGTGCGCAGGCGGCGCAGGTCGAGCTGGACGTTGCGGCGGGTGCTGGCGTCGGCCTGGACCACCCGGGCGTACAGGACCACCCACAGCTCGGTGTTCGGCTGGACCGGTTGGACGCGGCGCAGCCCGAGGTAGGGCGTCGCGAAGGGTGCCCTGGCGCGGATGGCGCCGTCGGGGGTGGCAGCCACGGAGCAGGGCAGCTCGGGGGCGGGGTGCTGGACGCCCTCGAGCACGAGGGACTCGCCGAACCGGCCTTGGGCAGTGGACCAGAGGGGGTTGGTGGCGGGGCCGCGGTCGTGCCCGACGCGGATCTCGTAGGTGAAGAACGCGAAGAGCTCGGGGGAGCCGGGGTCGGTGTCCGGGGGGAGCGGCACGAGGAAGTGCCGGTCGCTGGTCGGGCTCGGCTCGAGGCGCTGCATGGTGGACAGGCCGGCGAGGTCCTGCACCTGGCCGGGGGTGATGACCCGGGCGAGCTCCGGGTCGAGCGGAGTGGCAGGGAGCACGACGGGGTCGGCGACCGGCTCGGCGCCGGGCAGCAGCATCGGGTCGGGGGTGCTGGTCATGGCGCGGACGAAGTAGGCGTCGCGGGGGTCGCGCAGTGGCTCGGCGAGCTCGAGCCACAGGCGCTTGGTGCGTGAGTCGGTGCTCGCGTAGTCGGCGTCGTGGCCGTACGCCGTGAGTGCGATGCCGGCGGCCACGACCCGCGGCGCCTGGGCGGGCGGGGTGACGATGGGCAGGCGCGAGTCGGTGACCTGCTCGACCGTCGAGCCGCCCTCCAGGTGCAGGGTGGCGCGGTAGGTGACGGCGAGCTCGTACGGGAGGCCGTCCGGGCCGAGCCGCGGGGGGAGGGCGTCGAGGAACACGAAGCGGGTGTGCGAGCGGTCCGGGCGGATGATCGCCTGCCGGTTCACCGACGTCATGAGCTCGATGCTGCCGACGACGGCCTGCTCGACGGGTGCGCCGACGGCGTCGGGCAGCGCGACCGTGCGCGTCACGACCAGGGTGGGCGAGCCGGTGCCGCGCCACGTCCAGTCGCGGTCGAGCACCACCTGCACGGCGTTGACCCACTGCCCGGCGAGCTCGGCCGGGTCCGCCAGCTCTACGCTGGACGCGTCCGGGGCGGCGTGGTGCGTGAGGCCGGCGCAGCCGAACGCGACGCGCTCGCCCGCCTGGCCGACCAGCATGGGTCCCTCGGCGACGAGGTCGAGGGCGGAGGCGAGCCGCGCCAGCAGGATCGGCGAGGGGTCGTTCTGCGCGACCAGGGTCCGCACCGCTGCGGACCTGCCGTCAGGGTCGGGCTGCAGGAAGACCGAGCGCAGGGCGTCCGACGGGGGCAGGGGGCGCAGGGCGTCGAGCTCGGCGGCCGCGGTGGCGACGGCGTGCAGGTCGATGGTCTCGAGCATCCCGACCCGGGCCTCGTCGCTGCCGAAGTAGGTGAGGTCGGCGCGGCCGAGCGCGCGGATCTCGAGGCGCACGTCGCGGGCCGTGGGGACCAGCACGGGTCCGGTCACGGTGCCCTCGGCGCCCAGCTGCGCGGTGAGGTCGACGTCGCGGTAGTCCGGGGTGTCCCGCCACTCGAGCGCGAGGTCCAGGGGCGCGGTGGGGTCGGCGGGGAACGGGCGCGTGGTGCGGTACCACTCGACCATGCCGTCCTCGTCGCCCTGCGGGTCGAACCGCGGTGGGCGCACGAGCACGCGGATCTCGAGGGCGGCGGTGTCGGGGTCGTGGATCGTCGGCGCCTGCGCGGTGGCGGGTGCGGCGTCGTTCAGCGCGATCTGCGCGAGCAGTGCCACGCGGGCCGGTTCGCCGGCGGCCAGCACGGCCTCGGGGAAGCCGATCCGCGGGCGGCGGACCGTGACGGTGGGTGTGCGACCGGCCGGGGCTGCGCCGACGGCGTCGACCTCGACGCGGCCGGGCGCGCGGTGCCGGCGCACGTGCAGGAGCGTGGTGGGCGCCTCGCCGGTGCGCACCGGGTCGTCGGCCGCGGCCGGTCCGCCTCCCGTGGTGTCGGCCAGGCGCACGCGGAACTCGTACCGGCGGCCGTAGCGCAGCGGGACGGCGTCGGCGCCGATCGGGACCGCCGACTCCGGGCGGGCGACGGGGACGTCCATGAGCCGCTGGTCGTCCACGGTCTCGACGACGAGCGAGCCACCGCGCCACGCCGCGAACCAGGCCGGGAGCCACAGCTGCCCGCTGTGCGCGGTGGGGGCGACCTCCGTCCAGCGCTCCTCGACGTCCACGCCGAGGTCCACGCCGAGGTCAAGCGGCGCGCTGACCTGCGACAGCGAGGTCCACGCCGCGCCGCCCTCGAGGCGCACGTCCACCCGGTACCCGAGGATGCCGCGCGGTGCGAGCACCGGGTCCTCGCCGTCCGGGGGTGCGCCGAGCGCGCGGTTCTGGCCCTCGAGGATGTCCTCGTCGTCCCAGCCCAGCTGCACGCCGGTGTCCCGGGCGATGCGCGCGCCCGTGCCGTCCTCGTCGAGGACGTCCGCGGAGACGGGCTGCCGCGCGTGCACGACCTTGGAGAACCCGTCGTCGAAGCGGACCGCCTCGACGAACACCTTGTCGAAGCTGCCCAGCGCGGCGGCCGCCGTCGCGTCGTCCGAGACGGGGAACACCACCGGCGTGAACACGGGGCGGTCGGCGGCCACGGGCAGCTCGGGGATCCTCGTCGCGAAGGAACGCACGAAGCCGGGCGTCGCGGCCTGCGCGGCGAAGTCGCTCGCGGGCGCGAGGTCCACCCACAGCCAGCCGCCGTTCTCCAGCCGGGGCGAGGCGTCGAGCGTGACGGTCAGCGGGACCACCAGCCCCAGTGCCTCGGCCAGCCGCGGGCGGCGCATGGCGAACGCGAGCGCCTCGCCCCAGCCGATCACGGTGGCGGGGGCCGGCGGCTCCGGGTCAGGCGGGCAGCTCATCAGGCAGTGGTAGCTGTCGTCGATCACGGCGAGCGCCGTGCGGGGCCGCACGAACGGCAGCGCGTGGCGGTAGCTGCGCGGCAGGTACTTGCGCACCTGCGTCGTCAGGTCGCGCTCCTGCGGCGCGAACGTGTCGGCGGCGGGGGAGTCGGGGATCTCGAGTGCCGCCTGCAGCGCGACGAGGATCGCGCGCGCGTCCGGGTGGTGCAGCGTCGCGGGTCCGCCGGCCGGGTCGGGGAGCGTCGCGACCTGGTCGACGAGGGTGCGCTGCGGCAGGGCGTCGACCGTGTCGGAGATCGACACGGCGAACGCGAGCCCGGCGTCGGCGAACGCGGGCACGCCCGGCGGGGCGGGGACGATCGGCTCCAGCGGGTTGCCCGTCGGCACCACGAGCACCCGGAGCGACAGGGTGCGCGCGGCGGGGTCCCAGCGCTGCAGGTACGGGACCAGCGTGAGCTTGTTCGGCGTGGCCATGACGTGCTCCCTAGAGAGTCGCTGTGTCCGTGACCTGGTAGGTCGCGTTGATGGAGAAGATGAGGAACAGGTCGACCTGGACCTTGACCGAGCCGCCGTAGTCGCACTTGGTGGTGCCCGCGTCGTCGTAGACGAGGCCCTTGAGCTCCGCGCGGATCTTGACCTTGACGATCACCAGGTCGACGCCGGCCTCGAACGCGACGAGCCCGCCGTACTTGGTCTGGTTGGCGATGGCGTCGTACTCGAGGACGAACCCGATGCCGAGGAACGCGTACGCGCTGAACGGGCCGATCTTCCCCTCGACGCCGATCCCGACGAACGCCAGGAGCGCGAGCTTCTCCGCGGTGACGGTCCCGGAGACCGACGTGATGCTGAAGGTGATCTTCCCCGTGATGGTCAGGTAGGCCGCGGCCGCGCCGACGGAGAACAGCGGGACCTTGCCCTCGAGCTCCGCGCCGAACGCCGCCGACGCCTTGACGCCCCCGCTCGCCAGGTCGATGCCGGTGCTCTGCGTGACCGACAGGGTGAGCTTGACGCCGCTGCCCGCCGGGAACACCGCCGTCGTCGGGGGCACCGTCGTCTTGGCGGAGATCTCGACCTTGAGCTCGTGCTTGGCGTTGGTGGCGCCCAGGTCGATCGGTCCCTGCGACCCGCGTGCCCCGAAGATCGGGATGTAGCGCAGGATCTCCTCGATCTCGGGGAGCAGCAGCGACGTCATCTCGGCGATCTGCGGGCGCTGGTCGGTCGAGCCGACGACGCGCATCTCGGAGCCGGTGATCTGCTCGAGCCCGGCGATGTCCGACCACAGGCGCAGGCCGGTGAACTCGGCCTCCCACCGGTCTGCCTGCAGGTCCAGGCGCAGCGTCGCGGTGTCGTAGAACAGCGTGGTCCCGTGCCCGGTCGCCCCGCCGAGGCGCAGCGGGGTGGGGTGGGCGACGACGGTCACCGGCGACGAGAGCGCGAGCCCCCCGCCCGGGACGACGTCGAGATGCCGTGATCCCGGTGCGATCTCGATCGTGTTCTGCGGCGGCGGGTAGGCGCCCTTGGACGTCGACCGGGCGAAGACGTCGGCGAGGGCCGGACTGGCTCCGCTCTCCACCTTGGGTCCGGCACCGGTGGCGACGAACGGCCGGGGGAAGAGGAACGCGTGCGTCGGGGTGCTCTGCAGCAGCGCGTAGTCGTGCGCGGGAGCCGTCGGGGTGAGCAGGTCGGCGGCGTCGGCGAGCCGGTAGTCGCCGGGCGTGCCCGCGAGCGGCGGCACGGTGTAGACGGTCCGGTCGCCCGGCAGGTACTCCACGGGGTACCGCCGGACCAGCGGCGTGCCGCGGCTCTCGGCGACGGGTTCGGCCTCGCCACCGCCGGGCGGCACGTTGGCCACCGGGCGGACGACGACGGACCACGCCCCCGTGGTCGGCAGGGACGGTGCGCCACGTACCGTCGCGACGAAGAGCGGGTCGGCCCCGTCCATGGCGAGACCCACCTCGAGCCGCTGCACCCGGAACGGCAGGCCGCTGCCGCCGAGGTCGAGCGCCACGTCGACCGGGCCGCCGACCGGTCCCTGCGTCTCCAGGAGACCCTGCAGGGCCGCCGGCGGAGCGGGTTCGCCGTTGGGCGTCGTCTGCAGGTAGCCGAGGATGCCGGTGGCGCCGGTGCGGCCGGGCACGCCCTCCAGCGCGACGGACGCGTCGAAGTAGTACGGGACCAGCGTCGCGCCCGCGTGCGTCACCACCGAGCCGGGTGCCGGGCGGATGGTGCGGACGTCGAACAGGCCGCGGAAGACGCCGGCGTCGAAGCGGTAGGGCGCGACGACGATGTCGTTGACCGTCTCGTCGAAGTACCGGTAGTCGAACAGCCCGGGCGTGAAGGCCTGCCAGCCGCTGTCCCGCCGGATCACCCCGCCACCCGGCCGGCGCTCGATCGTCACCGAGCGGGTCACGCGGATGCCCCACGGGTGCAGGACGCTGTTGACCTTGATGACCTCGAGCGCGGTGCGTCCGACCATGAACCGGAACTGCACCTTGGCGGCCTCGGCGAACGCGGCGAAGGGGTTGTTCCAGTCGCTGAAGCTGGACCCGCCGTAGCCGGAGATGTCGATGCGCGTCACGGGGACGCGAGGGTTGGCGTCCATGTCGTTGTTGAACACGGTCTCGACGCTGCCGGCGGGCTGCAGGGTCTCGCCCAGCACCGACAGGCCCAGCGGCGTGCCGGTCGCCAGGTCGACGCCGTTGAGCAGCTGACGCGTGCGGCCGTCGAACATCGGCGAGATCCCGCCGTCGTCGTCGCGCCCGCCCTCGGCACGTGCCGTGATCTGCAGGCCGCCCGTCGACGCGTGCTCGGGGAACTGCGGGCGGGTCAGGTCGTACAGGTCGGCCTTGCGGTCCGGCGCGTCCCACGGCTGCACCTGGACGGCGGCGACCAGCCCGAACGGGAACGTGGTCCGCATGCCGACGGCCACCCCGTCCCGGAACGCGGCGAGCGTCCCCCGGACGGCATCGCCGGGGATGACGGGGGCCAGCCGCTGCGACCGGGCGCCGAGCACCGTGGCGCCGCCGTCGTGCGCCGACGCCAGCGGGGTGGGGAACCAGCCCATCGTCATGATGTCCTGGTCGGCGTCCAGGGTCCGAACCGGCTCCCACTGGACCTGGGGCAGCGCCACCACGCGCATCTGGCCGACCTCGGCCTGGACGTCCAGCCCCGAGACCGGGAAGTCCGGGGCCGCCGCGGCGCGCCCGCCCCCGCCGGGCACCGCGACCCCCAGCAGGTCCTGGTGCGTGGAGACGTCGAGCAGCAGGACGCCGGGGGTGGGCCCGACGATCTCCCGCAGGTAGCCGTCGACGACGGCCAGGCTCTTCTTGTTGGCGGCCTGGGCCTCCTCGACCCTCTGGCCGCGGGTCTCCTGCTCCGCCGCCTGCGCCGCCCGCCACACCGCGCCCTCGCGCTTGCCGAACGTGAGCGCGTCCTGCTCGGCCTGGGTCGGTCCCACGTCGGGGTCGCGGTCGTCGGTCCGCACGGGGCGCGGCTCCCCGTCCGAGGCCTCGCGGGGGCCGAGCCCGAGCCCGGCGCCGAGCCGTCCCTCGAACGACACGACCGCGTTCGAGGGGTCGGTCCACGTCACCACGGCGACGAGCACCGAGTGAGGCGCCCCGTCGGTCGGGCGGGGGCGCAGGGTCGTGTTGCTCACGTACGGGTCCGGCAGGATCGGCGCCCACGCGCGCACCCCGAGGGCGACCTGGGCGGACCCGGCGTCGAGGCGGTGGGGGTCCAGGTCCGGACCCGGCACGGGACCGGCGAGCGTTCCGCGCGCGACGACGAACGACGGCGGGGCGACCCACACGAGCGCGTTGCGCAGCGCCAGCTGCTCGGTGCCCTGACCGGGCGCCGGCGGAATGACGGCGAGCGCCGCGGTGACAGGGCCGCCGTCGGCGGGGCGCTGCAGGAGCACGGCTCCGGCGCCCGGCGGCGTCTCGATCGGCTCGCCGCGCGTGGTCACGGGACGGTCGAGCGCGACGTCGGCGTCGCCGCGGACCAGCAGCAGGTCGCCGTCGACCACGTCACAGCGGTGCACGAAGGTGAACGTCTGGGCGTTCGTCTGCCGCCACGGCAGGCGCTTGGTGCTCCCGCCGGCGATGGTCCACAGGTCGTAGGTGTGCGTCACGGGCGGGTCGAGCGGCGCGACGGCGTCGGCGGACACGGTGACCCCGCGTTCGGTCACGATCACCCATGCCGGGTCGAGCAGGTGCGGTCGCGGGTCGGGGACGTACCAGCGCGCGGTCATGCCGGTGACGCGCAGTGCCCAGTGGGCACCGTGGGCGGCGTCGCCGAGGACGGTGGGGTCGGAGGTCGCGACGACCGGCAGAGCGAGGCCGGCGGCCTGGATGTGTGCGGGACCGCCGAGCTCCACCACGCCGTCGCCCTGGGGATCGAGTCCCGTGGGTGCGACGGCGTATCCGAGCACGACCGTCCACGACGCGGGGATGAACGTCCATGTCCCGTCGGAGGGACCGAGGTCGAACGCCTGGCCCCAGAGCTCCACCCGGCCCGGGGCGCCCTCCGCCGAGGCAGGTCCGAACGTCAGGGCGAGGGTCTCCGGCACGTCGACGACAGCACCCGGGTCATGCGCACCGGCCGGTGCCGCGGTCTCCGCGAGCTCGAGCGTGACCGACCCCTCGAGCGGCCCGCCCAGCTGCACCACGCCCTCGGTCAAGGTGGTCGGCACCGCGATCCGCAGGGTCCCGCCCGTGACGACGACGCCCACGAACGACTGGCCAGGAAGGGAGCCGTCCACCAGGTCGCCGCGCACCCACACCGTGCCGGCCCCGAGAGCGACCGTCGTGATCGCGCCGCGCGTCCGGGGCGGTTTCGCCTGCGTCAGGACGAGCGCCGGAAGCGGCTGCCCGGCCTCGCGGACCTCCGTGCGGCGCACGAGCGCGAAGACGTCGATCCACACGTCGAGCCCGCCGTGGGCCGGGAACGGACCGAGGCGCTCGGACGCGGCCAGGCCGCTCAGCTTGCTGGTGAGCCGACCGGTGAACAGCGCCTCGCGGTCGTCGCGCCGCTCGAGCACGGCGTGCTCGGCACCGTCGGAGGGTCGAACCAGGTCACGCAGCCGCTGTGCGTGCGGAGCGGCCGCCGCTCCGGGGGCCAGGTCCCCCGTAAGCGGGCCGAGGTCCGTGAGGTCGACGAGCGGCCTGGCGCTGGGGCGGAAGGGACCGGCGGGATCCGACATGGTGGCCTCCTGGGCCGGGCACGGTCAGCACGTGGCGTTCAGAGCGGCGGGTCTAGCCCCGGGGGGCAGGCGCCGCGACCGACGCGTGCCGTGCTCGAGGAGCAGCGGCTGTGCGTCGCGCATGTCAGGAAAGAGCGGCCAGCCGGGACTGAGATACGCCGCAGGCCCGGAGGTCGTCCACAGATGTGGCCGATACGCGACCATCCGGCGCCCGGTTTCGGTAGGTTTCCCGCCATGCATCCGGGCGACGACACCTTCCAGAAGCGCGCGATCACGCGGGCCGCCGTCGTCGCCGTAGCGGTGCTGCTGTGGCTGACCGCCTGCACCGGGTCGACCCCGACGACGCCGACCGCCACCGGGGCCGGCACCGAGTCGGGCGTGCCGACGCCCACGCCGAGCCCGACGCAGACGGTCGACCTGACCGTGCCGCCGGTGCGGCCGGAGGCGATGGCGACGCCCAGCGCGGACGGGGCGGCTGCGGCGGCGACGTACTTCACGAAACTGCATGCCTACGCGTATGCGACCACGGACTTGGCAGCGTGGAAGGCCATGTCCGAGCCGGACTGCCAGTTCTGCACGAATGTCATCGATGGCGTCAATGCGATGGTCGTCGCGGATGAGTCGGACAGGACCGCCGAAATGATCGTGTCCAGCGCCTTCGGGACTGAGATCGACCCCGGCGTGTCCTACTCCGCCACGCTGCTCGTGAGCCAGGCGGCTTCGCAGCGACTGGACCGGGACGGCAATGTCATCAGAACTGATGAGGGTGGCGATTTCGAGCTGTACTTCGCCCTTGCGTGGCGCGATGGCTGGTTCGTGCGAGAGGTCGACACCGAGCAACTTAACGCTGGTCCGACACCGTGAAGTGGGCGGCGGTGGTGGTCGCTGGATTGCTTCTGCTTGACCCGACGGCGCCGCCGCTAACGCCGCCCCTCACCTCTGGCTTGGCCTCCAGCGCCAGGGTGACGGACGACGACTCGGCGGTTCTCGTTAATCTGACGGAGTCCGAAGCGCGAGCTGCCGCGGCGACTGCCGTCGCTGCCGAAGAGCGGTTGATCGAGTACCAGCGTGCGCCGATGTGCAACACCTCCTCTGCCACTCCCACGACCCCGCTCAACGGTCCGTGCCCGGAGGCGCAAGGGGACGCGGGGGTGAACGACTGCGGCGGCGACGTGCCCCTGCAACCGATGTGGGCGCACCAGCGGGCGAGTCTCGACACGGACGTCTGGGGCCCCTGGTACCAGGTCGACGCCGGCGGCTGCCCCGCCGACGTCCTCCCGGTCTTCACCGCGGAGGACTTCCGCCGCCTCCCGCTCGCGCCACCGACCCTGCACGTGCAGCCCGACCGCGGCTGGGTGCTGGTCAACAAGGAGACGATCGTCACCACGGAACGCACGGAGCAGACGTTCCGCACCGAGCTGCTCGGCCACGGGATCGACGTCGTCGCCACCCCGGACACGTTCACGTACGACTTCGGCGACGGCTCCCAGGACCTGGTCACTCAGAGCCCCGGGCACTCGTACCCCGACCACGACACGTTCCACGTCTACGACGAGCTCGGCGCCGTCCAGATCGCCCTCACGACCACGTGGAAGGGCCGGTACCGGATCGACGGCACCACCCAGTGGCGCGACGTCGTCGGCACCGCCGAGACCTCGGCCACCAGCGCACCGTTCACCGTCGAGGAACGCCGCTCGCATCTCGTCTCTGGGCTGTGCACCGACATCCCCACCCCTGAGGACTGCGACGGCCAAGACGGCGGTTAGCCTCGGGGGCGTGGACGCGGCGGCAGGGCTGGACGAGATCGACGTGCTCGCCGACCTGCGGCGCTACCCCGACCTCGAGGCGCCGAACCTGCACGCGGTCGACGCGAGCGACCGGCTGATCCTCGACGAGGCCGCGTCGGCACTGGCGGGAGCGACGGACGTCGTCGTGGTCGGCGACCACCACGGCGCGCTCACGCTCGGGGCCATCACGAGGCACAACCTGTCCGGTGTCCGCACGCACCAGGACCGCCTGCTCGGCGAACGGGCGCTCCAGGCCAACGCCGAGCGGCTCGGCGTGAGCGGGTTCACGCAGCTCGGACAAGGACGGGAACTCGTCACGGGCGCCCGGGTGGTGCTCCTCCAGCTGCCGCGGTCGCTCGACGCTCTCGACGAGATCGCAGGACTGATCGCCGCCCACGCCGACCCGGCGGTGCTCGTCGTCGCGGGCGGCCGGCTCAAGCACATGACGACCGCGATGAACGACGTCCTGGGTCGCCACTTCGTCAGCGTCCAGGCGCACCTGGCGCGGCAGAAGTCGCGGGTGCTCGTGGCGTCCCAGCCGCGTCGAGGAACGCATGAGGCGCGCTGGCCGGAACGACGGGAGCACCCGGACCTCGGCCTCACGGTCTGCGCGCACGGCGGCGCCTTCGCCGGCACGGGGATCGACATCGGCACCCGCGCCCTTCTCGCACACCTCGACGCGATGCCGCGGGACGCCGCCACGGCGGTCGACCTCGGCTGCGGCACCGGCGTGCTGGCCGTCGCGCTCGCACGGGCGAGGCCGGGGCTGACCGTCACGGCGACCGACGAGTCGGCCGCCGCGGTGGCCTCCGCCCGAGCAACGGTCGAGGCGAACGGAGTGGAGGGCCGCGTGGTCGTCGTGCGCGCGGACGGTGCCGGCCCGGTCGACGAGGCGAGCGTCGATCTCGTGGTGCTCAATCCGCCCTTCCACGTCGGCGCGGCCGTGCATGCCGGGGTGGCGCAGACGCTCTTCGCCGAGGCCGCGCGCGTGCTCAAGGACGGCGGCGAGCTGTGGGCGGTGTGGAACTCGCACCTGCGGTACCGGTCGACACTGGAGCGCGTCGTGGGGCCGACGCGGCAGGTCAGCCGCGACCCGAAGTTCACGGTCACGGTGTCCACCCGCGGGTAGCGATCCAGAAAACAGCGCGCGGCAGAAACCGGACGTACTGTCGACCGAATGAACCGCCCCACCACGGTCGGCGAGCTCCGCGCCTCCGGGCACGTGTACCGGCCGATCCGCGACGAGCTCCGCACCAATCTCCTGGCCGCCCTGAAGGACGGACGCGACCCCTGGCCCGGCATCCACGGGTTCGACGACACCGTCGTCCCCCAGCTCGAGCGCGCCCTCATCGCCGGCCACGACATCGTCCTGCTGGGCGAGCGCGGCCAGGGCAAGACGCGGCTCCTGCGCACCCTGGCCGGACTGCTCGACGAGTGGTCCCCGGTGATCGAGGGGTCGGAGATCGGCGAGCACCCGTTCGAGCCGATCACGGTCGCGAGCAGGCGCAGGGCAGCCGAACAGGGCGACGATCTCCCGATCACCTGGCGGCACCGCGACGAGCGGTACGTGGAGAAGCTGGCCACCCCGGACACGAGCGTCGCGGACCTCATCGGCGACGTCGACCCCATGAAGGTGGCCGAGGGACGCGCGCTCGGTGACCCGGAGACCATCCACTTCGGGCTCGTCCCGCGCGGGCACCGGGGGATCGTCGCCATCAACGAGCTGCCCGACCTGGCCGAGCGCATCCAGGTCGCGATGCTCAACGTGATGGAGGAGCGGGACATCCAGATCCGCGGCTACGTGCTGCGGCTGCCGCTGGACGTCCTGGTGGTGGCCACCGCCAACCCGGAGGACTACACCAACCGCGGGCGGATCATCACACCGCTGAAGGACCGGTTCGGGGCCGAGATCCGGACGCACTACCCGACCGAGCTCGCCGACGAGGTCGCGGTCATCCGGCAGGAGGCTCTGCTCCACGCGGACGTGCCGGACCACCTGATCGAGATCCTCGCGCGGTTCACGCGGGCGCTGCGGGGGTCGAGCGCGGTGGACCAGCGCAGCGGGGTGAGCGCCCGGTTCGCCATCGCGGGCGCGGAGACCGTCGCCGCGTCGGCCCTGCACCGTGCCGCGCGGCAGGGCGAGGACCACGCGGTCGCCCGGCCCGTCGACCTGGAGACCGCGGTCGACGTGCTCGCGGGGAAGATCGAGTTCGAGTCGGGGGAGGAGGGGCGTGAGGACGAGATCCTCGACCACCTGCTGCGCACCGCCACGGCGGAGACCGTCCGTGCGCACCTGCGGGGCATCGACCTCGGCCTTCTGGTCGACGCGATCCAGGGTGGCGCCATGGTGACCACGGGTGAGCAGGTCACCGCGCGGGACGTGCTGGCAGGGCTGCCGGCGCTCGGCGAGTCCGAGCTGTACGACGACATCTGCGCGCGGCTCCACGCCACGAACGACGGGGAGCGGGCTGCCGCCATCGAGCTCGCCCTGGAGGGTCTGTACCTGTCCCGCCGGATCAGCAAGGAGTCCGGAGGCGGCGAGACGATCTATGGCTAGACCCCACCGCCGCCTCGCGAGGTACACGACCTACACGGACGGGCCGGACCCGCTCGCGCCCCCGGTCGACCTGGCCGAGGCGCTGGACGCCATCGGCCAGGACGTCATGGCGGGCTACTCGCCCGAGCGCGCGCTGCGCGAGTTCCTGCGGCGTGGCGGTCGGAGCCAGACAGGTCTGGACGAGCTGGCGCGGCGGGTCGCCGAGCGGCGCAGGGCGCTGACGCGGGAGAACAACCTCGACGGCACGCTGCAGCAGGTCAAGGAGCTGCTCGATCGGGCCGTGCTGGCCGAGCGCAAGCAGCTGGCGCGCGACGTCGACCTGGACGAGGGCGACCGCGCGCTGGCGCAGCTGCAGCTGGACAACCTCCCGTCCTCGCCCGCGGCCGCCGTGGACGAGCTCAACGGGTACGACTGGCAGAGCAGCGAGGCGCGGGCGGAGTTCGAGAAGATCAAGGATCTGCTCGGCCGGGAGGTGCTGGACCAGCGCTTCGCGGGGATGAAGCAGGCGCTCCAGAACGCGACGGACGCCGACCGGGCCGCCCTGAACGAGATGCTCGCGGACCTCAACGGCCTGCTCGAGGCGCGCAAGCAGAACGCGGACACCCAGGAGCAGTTCGACGACTTCATGGCCAAGCACGGGGAGTACTTCCCGGAGGATCCCCAGAACCTCGACGAGCTCCTCGACGCCCTCGCCCAGCGGGCCGCCGCGGCGCAGCGGATGCGGAACTCGATGACGCAGGAGCAGCGCGACGAGCTCGACGCGCTCGCGCAGCAGGCGTTCGGCTCGTCCGAGGTGGTCGACCAGCTGAGCCAGCTCGACCAGAGCCTGCGCGCCCTGCGGCCCGGTGAGGACTGGGGCGGCTCCGAGCGGATGGGCGGCGAGAACGGGCTTGGGCTCGGCGACGGTACGGGCGTGTTCCAGGACCTCGCCGACCTGGACGCCCTGGCCGACCAGCTCGCGCAGTCCTACGAGGGCTCCCGGCTGGACGACGTCGACCTCGACAAGCTCGCGCGCCAGCTCGGCAACGACGCGGTCGTCGACGCCCGCACCCTGCAGCGGCTGGAGAAGGCGCTGAGCGAGGGCACCCTGCGGCGCGGCTCGGACGGCCAGCTCGCGTTGACGCCGAAGGCCATGCGGCAGCTGGGGAAGTCGGTCCTCAAGGCCGTGGCCGACACCATGTCCGGCCGCACCGGTGGCCACGAGGTCCGTCGGTCCGGTGCCGCCGGGGAGCCGTCGGGATCCACCCGCCCGTGGGTGTTCGGCGACACCGAGCCGTGGGACGTGAGCCGCACCCTGACCAACGCGCTGGCCCGCGGGTCCCGGACGATCCAGGTCGACGACGTGGAGATCCAGGAGACCGAGGCGCGGACCCAGGCGTGCGTGGCGCTGCTCGTCGACACCTCGTTCTCGATGGCGATGGAGGGCCGGTGGGTGCCGATGAAGCGCACGGCGCTGGCGCTCCACACCCTGGTCACCAGCCGGTTCCGCGGGGACGACCTGCAGCTCATCGGCTTCGGCCGGACCGCGGGCGTCATGCAGGTCGAGGAGCTGGTCGGCCTCGAGGAGAAGTGGGAGAAGGGCACCAACCTGCACCACGCGCTCCTGCTGGCCAACCGCCACTTCCGCAAGCACCCGAGCGCCCAGCCCGTGCTCCTGATCGTCACGGACGGTGAGCCGACGTCCCACCTGGAGTCCAGCGGCGAGGTGTTCTTCGCCTACCCGCCGAACCCGGTCACGATCGCGCTGGCGGTGCGCGAGCTCGACGGCTCGGCACGCCTGGGCGCGCGCACGACGTTCTTCCGCCTCGGCGACGACCCGGGGCTGGCGCGCTTCGTGGACGCGATGGCGAAGCGGGCGGGCGGCACGGTCGTCGCACCCGAGACGGACGACCTGGGCGCCGCGGTCCTCGGGTCCTACCTGAGCTCGCGCCGCAACGGCGCCTTCGGCGGCTGGGGCCGCGACGAGGAGTGGTGAGCGCCCCTCAGCCGACCGAGGCGGCAAGCTCCTCCAGGTATCGAACGAGTGAATCTGCCTCGTCGATCACGGTCTCGCACGAGGAGGCGGCACCGGAGCCGTCGTCGGAGGTCCAGGCGTAACGCACCGAGGTGCCGTCCGAGTCGGCCGCGCACCCCGTGGCCGTGGCGCTCTCGGTGCCGATCCCCGTGCTCGCGACGGCGTCGCGCAAGGCCTCGAGCTCCGCGTCGGACAGCGTGCCGGAGGCGTCGTCGGACTCGGACGACGAGTACGTCCAGTCGCCGTCCTCCTCGACGACGAGGTCCGACGCGCACGGCCCGCTCGCGCACAGCCCGCCCCACGTGTGTCGTTCTGCGTGGATTAGGCCGATTGGGGCAGAGGGTTGCGCGGGGGTGGTGGCGCAGGCACTCTGTGCCGCGACCATCGCGGCAAGTCCCAGACCTGCGAGAACGCGACGCGTGTACCCGGTAAGGATGCCCACGATGCCATTAGCTCCTGTCGTCTCACGTCCACGCGCCCTCGCGGGCCTCATCCTGGCACCACTGACGGCTGCGGTGACGGTGTTGACCGCACTGCCCGCGAGCGCGGTGGTGCTGGGGGAGATCGAGTCGCCGGGACCGCTGGAGCGCATCGCCGTCTCCGCCGACCTCAACTGCGACGTGCGGTACGTCGGGGACACGTCCCCGGAGTTCTACGCCGGCATCGCCTGCGGCACGTTCGTCGCGGTCGGCGGGGAGCTGTACGGGCCCGCGAACGTCCCGGCCGGCGGAGGCGCGTCGCCTCGGACCAGCTTCACCACGCTCTCGCAGGTCGGTCCGGTGGGGGCCGGCACCGTGGCGGACCCGTTCCGGGTCACCACCAGCGTCGAGCTCGGCTCGTCGGGCATCCGGCTGACCGAGGTCGACAGCTACGTGGCCGGCAAGCAGAGCTACACCACCCGGATCACCCTGGTGAACGGGTCGGGCTCGGACACCGAGGCGATCGTCTACCGCGCCGGTGACTGCTACGTGGAGAACTCCGACAACGGCTACGGCGCGGTCGACGAGGGCGCCGTGTCCTGCGTCTCGCAGAGCGGCCGCGTCGCCAAGTGGATCCCCGTCACCGGGGGCTCGGCCTTCTACGAGGCGGGCTACAACGAGGTCTGGGCCGGGATCGGCGCGCAGACCATGTTCCCGAACACGGTGCGCGCGACCGAGTTCATCGACAACGGCGCGGGCCTGAGCTGGAGCGTCCCCTTGCCCGACTCGGAGTCCGCCGACGTCGTGCACCTGACCGCCTTCTCCGACGACGAGACGGAGGACGACGCGGACGGCGACGGCCTGCTCGACGAGTGGGAGCGGAGCGGGATCGACGTCGACGGCGACGGCTCTCCGGAGGTCGACCTGCCCGCGATGGGGGCGTCGCCCGACCACAAGGACCTGTTCGTCGAGGCCGACTGGATGGCGCGGGACCGCAGCTGCTTCCTGTGGTGGTGCTCCGGTGGTGAGTCGTTCGCCCCGCAGCAGGGGGCGATCGACGACGTCGTCGCCTCGATGGGGCGCGCATCCGTCGACAACCCCGACGGCACCACCGGGATCCGGCTGCACGTCGACGCCGGTCCGGACTCGATCATGAACCCGGTGACGGGGACGACGTGGGGGAGCCGCTCCCGGGCGGGGTCCGTCGGGCTCGTCGAGAGCCTCGGCTCCAACGGGGCCAGCGGCTACGACTGGAGCGCGTTCAACGACCTCAAGGCCGACCACTTCGAGCCGGCCCGCGCCGACGCGTTCCACTACGCGATCTTCGCGGACACGTACGCCGGCTCGGGCAGCTCCGGCATCGCCCAGGTGTCGAACGACCCGTGGGAGGGCGACTCGTTCCTCGTCACCGACGGTGACCCGAGCTGGGGCGGTGGCTTCAGCCGCCGGCAGGAGGCCGGCACGCTGATGCACGAGTTCGGGCACACGCTCGGGCTGCGCCACGGCGGCGGCGACCACGTCAACTTCAAGCCGAACTACCTGAGCATCATGAGCTACCAGTGGCAGATGGGCCGTCGCACCCTCGACTACTCCCGCTCGCAGCTGCTGGCTCTCGACGAGGCGGCGCTGGACGAGACGGTGGGCATGCCCGGGGCCGTCGGGCGGTACGCGTGGACGTGCGCGACGGGCGGCAACCAGGAGGCCTTCGGCGCCGTCGAGACCGACTGGAACTGCGACGGTGTCATCGCCGAGGAGCCCGTCTCCAGCAGCATCGACCCCGATCCCGCGCTCGACCTGCTGACCGGGTACGACGACTGGGAGAACCTGGTCTACGACGGCGGTGCGGTCGGTGCGTTCGGCATCGGTGACCTGCGCGACCAGGACCCGCCGCTGCAGTTCACGGACCTGTACGAGCCGACCTACGACGAGCTGCGGGCGATCGACGCCGTCGCGGCGCCCGGCGACGGGACCCTGGCAGTCCATGGTCCGTACGTGCTGCTGCCCGGCGTGGTGGGGCAGGCCCTGCGGCTCGACGTGACCAACGTCGGCGCGGTCGCGGCGCCGTACGCGGTGGCGACGACGGGGGTGGCCGGACTGCCGGCACGCACCGACGTCGACGCCGTCCCCGCCTACTCGACCGCGTCGGTCGAGGTGCCGGTCGACGGGAGCCGTCTGCTCCCCGGCAGCTACCGGCTGACGGTGCGGCTCAGCCCCGCCGCCGCCGAGGACGACCTGGCGACCACCGTCGTCGACGTCCTGGTGCCCGACCTGACCGACCCGGCGGTGCTCGCGGAGGCGGAGCAGATCCGTGCCGCGTTCGCGACCCCGCAGCCCGGGATCGACGAGGTGGACCGGCTGGCGGCCCTGCAGAGCCTGGGTGCCGCGCTGCACGTGCCGGCGACGGTGACCGTCCGCTCGGGCGACGGTCAGTCGGCCGCCGCGGGCACGGCGTTCGACGCACCGTCGGTGCTCGTGCTCGACGCGACCGGGATGCCGGTGGTCAACGAGCAGGTGCAGTTCGCCGTGACGTCCGGGTCGGCCTCGTTCGCCACCGGTGCCACGTCGACGGTCGTGACCGACGCCGACGGTGTCGCGGTGTCCGGTGCCCTGACGGCCGGTGCGGTGCCGGGGACCGTGCAGGTGACTGCCACCGCACGGGCGGTCTCCGCGGCGCTGACCCTGCAGGTGACGGCCGCACAGGCCTCTCCGGCGGAGGTCGCCGTCCGGATCCAGGCGCCCGCGTCGGCGGCCCGGGGTGTCACGTTCCCCGTCCGGGTGACGGTCACCAACTCGGGCGGCACCGCCGCCACGAACGCCGTCACCCGCGTCACGATCCCGCGCAGCGCCGACGTCGTCGGCCCGCTTGGGGCACGGGCGACGGGGGCGAACTGGGTGATCACGACGGGCTCCCTCGCAGCGGGTCAGTCCGTGACCTACACGTTCCAGGTGACCAAGGGCTCGAACGGGACCCTGCCGATCCAGGCGACGTTCTCCCACCTGCTCGCAGGCGAGACGATCGAGGCGAGCGACTCCGTGCAGGTGGAGAAGTAGGCGGCGGCGCTCAGAAGAACGGCCACGGGAACGCCGGCATCGCGCCGGCGGGCCCGGGGAAGACGCCTCGTCGCAGGAGCCGGTCGCAGCGGGCGGCGATCGCGGTCAGCTCGTCGTCGGTCAGCAGCTCGGCCAGATCCTGACCGAGGTCGCCGTCGAGCTGCCCGCGCACGCGCTGCACGCCCGCCGCCTCGTCGGGACGCAGCGGCTCGCCCTGCCACCCCCACAGGACCGTGCGCAGCTTGTGCTCGACGTGGAAGCTCACCCCGTGGTCCACGCCGTAGCGGTGGCCCTGGGGCGTCGGGAGGATGTGGCCGCCCTTGCGGTCGGCGTTGTTGACGACGACGTCGAGGACGGCCATCCGGCGCAGCGCGGCGGAGTCCTCGTGGATCAGGGTCAACGGCCGGCCGTCGTCGTCGATCCCGTCGAAGACCTCCCGCCACCCCTGCGGTGGGACCGCCCGCGCCGGGACGACGTCGACGGGGTCCTGCGCGGGATCCGGCTCCTGCCACAGCTGCACCATCCCCGGACCCAGCGGACCCTCGCGCAGCCAGGTGACCGGGACGACGTCCCAGCCGAACGCCTCCGAGACCAGGTAGGCCGCCACCTCGCGGTTCGCCAGGGTGCCGTCCGGGAAGTCCCACAGCGGCTTCTCCCCGGCGACGGGCTTGTACACGACCTGGACCTCGCCGATCGACCCGAGGAACGTGGCGTTCGAGGCGACCGTGATGCGCCCGACGAGCTCGAGCTCGCCGCCGAGAAGCTCGGTCACAACGTGTCGGTCGCGCCGCACACGTGGCCGTCGTCGTCGATCGGCTGACCGCACAGCGGGCACAGCGGCCGGCCTGACCGCACCACCTGGCGGGTGCGCTGGACGAACGCCCGCGCGGTGCCGACGGGCATCCGGACCAGGAGCATCTCGTCGGCGTCGGGCTCGGCGTCCTGCTCGCCGTCGGGCGCATCGTCCGGGAACGCCTCGACGACCACCTGTGCGGTCGCGGGGTCCCAGCCCAGGCGCATCAGGCCGGCGCGGAACTGCTCCTCGACGGGCTGGTCCAGGGGGTCGTTGTCGACGAGCTCCGCGGGCGTCTCGGCCGGGACGCTGAACCGGTTGCCCTCGTCGGCCATCAGGGCGTCCAGGATCTCGTCGATCTTGTCGGCGAGCAGGGCCGACTGCTGCTTCTCCAGCGCGACGCTCGTGCTCCGGGCGCCGTCGCGGACCTGCAGGTAGAAGGTGCGGGAGCCGGGGCTGCCGACGGTGCCGACGATGACGCGGTCGGGCCAGTCGAACTGGTGCACAAGGGCGGGCATGGGGCCCAGTTTAGGAGTGCGGAGCCGATCCCGGCCCGGCGCCGCCACCCACCGGGGCGTCGCCGGCCGGGCCGGCGGCGCGCAGCCAGGAGAGGTCACCCGAGTCGGTGTTGGTGGCCACCACGTCGGGTCGCGCGCTCCCGTACCGCACGATCGACACCGATCCGGGGCCGGCGCTGAGGCGCTGGAAGAGGTCGAGGTGCATGCCGAGGGCGTCGGCGAGGACGGACTTCACGATGTCGCCGTGCGTGACCGCCACCCACACCGCACCGGCGCCGTGCTCCCCCTCGAGCGCCGCGTCGTGCCGCCGGATCGCCGCCACCGACCGGGCCTGCATCGCCGACAGCGACTCGCCGCCCGGGAACACCGCGGCGGACGGCTGCGTCTGCACCACCGACCACAGCGACTCCTGCGCGAGCTCCTTGAGCGGTCGCCCCTGCCACTGGCCGTAGTCGCACTCGGTGAGGGCGGACTCGAGCTCCGGACGCAGCGCGTGGTGCTCCGCGATGATCTCCGCCGTCTGGCGGCACCGCACCAGGGGGCTGGACACGATCGCGACCAGCGGCACGACGGCGAGGCGTTGCGCGGTCCGTGCGGCCTGGCTGCGACCGACGTCGTCGAGCCGGACCCCCGCGGTGCGGCCGGCCAAGATCCCCTCGGCGTTCGCGGTGGTACGACCGTGCCGGACGAGGATGACGGTGGCCATGCCCTGGAGCCTAGGCAGGAACGCACATCACCGGGCCGGACCCGCCACGTGACAGGATCGATATCGTTATCGACCCCGCCCCGTGGAGGAGACGCCGATGTCGCCCGACCAGCTCACGTTCGACAACCCCGTGGAGCGCCACGCGCACATCAAGCCCCACGCCTCGTGGCAGCCGCTGCCCGGCCTGGACGCAGAGCTCGACCCGAAGGCGGACCACGGCGAGACCAGCTATCGCGGGACCGGTCGCCTGCCGGGCCGCAGGGCGCTGATCACCGGCGGTGACTCGGGCATCGGCGCGGCGGTCGCCATCGCGTTCGCGCGCGAGGGTGCGGACGTGGCGCTCAGCTACCTGCCGGAGGAGCAGGTGGATGCCGAGGCCATCGCGTCTCTCGTGCGGGCGGAGGGACGGAAGGTGGTCCTGCTGCCCGGCGACATCCGCGACCGGGAGTTCTGCCGGACGATGGTCGCCGACGCCGTCGAGGGGCTGGGCGGGCTGGACGTCCTGGTGAACAACGCGGCGCACCAGGTGTACCACCAGAGCTTCGACGAGCTGGACGAGGCCGACCTGGACCGCACCATCCAGACCAACCTGTATGCGATGTTCTGGATCACCCGCGACGCGCTGCCGCACCTGGGCCCGGGCGCGACGATCATCAACAGCACCTCGGTCCAGGGCTACAACCCGTCGCCGATGATCATCAACTACGCGTCGACCAAGTTCGCCATCATCGGGTTCACCAAGGCGCTCGCCGCCGACCTGGCGCCCCGCGGCATCCGGGTCAACGCCGTCGCCCCGGGACCGGTGTGGACGCCGCTGCAGGTCTCCGACGGGCAGCCGACCGAGAAGCTGGACGGGTTCGGGGAGTCGTCCTGGCTCGGCCGGACCAGCCAGCCGGTCGAGCAGGCGCCGGCGTACGTGTTCCTCGCGTCGCCGGAGTCCAGCTTCGTGGTGGGCGAGGTCATCAACGTCAACGGCGGGGCGAACGTGCCCTGACGCGCGCGGCTCCGTCCGGCGTTCTGCCGCGGAGTAGCCTTGCCGGACGTCGACAACTCATCCGCCGGCTGCCGGTGCGGGCGCCCGGACGGATGGCGAACAGGGGTCCGCCGTGAGGCTTGGCGCGGGCATGAACGAGCGCGACCGGTCCCAGCTGCAGGCCGGGACTGCGCCTGTGCTCCTTCTGGGCGAGGTCGTCGAGTACGCGACGAAGGTGGGCAGGAACCGCGTCGTCGTGGTGACGCAGTGGCGTCTCCTGCAGCTGACGGTCGCGGGCTCCGTCGTGCACGACCGTGACAGCGCAGACTGCCGCCACGTCCGCTGGGCCGGCGCCCGCCTGTTCGTCTGGGACCCGGCAGGCGAGGTCGACCTCGGGTTCCTGGCCGACCCGAGCGACGGCCCGGACCTGCATGCCGCCCTCGTCTGGCTCGGCCAGCAGCCTGCACCCCACGACGCCCGCGCTGCGTTCGCCAGGGCACGGGCGGAGGAGGCCGCCGCTGCGCAGGACCGGCTCGACGCGGCCGCGGGAGCGGCGACGGAGGCCGCAGCCGCGACGATGGCGGCTAAGGACGCGAGGCGTGCCGACGACGATGCGGAGAAGCAGGCGTCGATCGTGGCGAAGGACGCGAAGCGCGCCGACAAGGTTGCGGAGAAGCAGGCTCGTGCTGCTGCGACGCCGGTCACCGTCCCGGGCCGCGACGGCGCGGAGTTCCCGCCGAGGTCCGCCGAGCTCCAGGCAGACGTGATCGACTACCTCGATCGCGCTCGACGCAGCGCGCGCACGGACATCCTCGCCGAGGAGAACGCGATCTGGAACGCGTACAACGTGGCGAGCAGCGCGGGCCTCGTGCGCGGCCGCGGGATCCGCGTGGATCGATGCCGAGGTGGCCGCGCTCGAGCGCGCTCAGGAGATCCGCATCGGCTCCGACCTCGTCGGCGTGGTCTCCCGGTGGCCCATGCCCGACAAGCTGTACGTCTTCACCGACCGGGTCCGGATCGGCAAGAAGGTGCACGTCCTCGACCAGCACGTCCAGGCGATGGTGGAGATCGACGGCCAGGTGTTCGAGCGCAGCCGCCCGACCATGACGCGCATGGCTCTCCTGTCGCCCCTGCCCGGATCCGCTCTCCTGCCCGGCCTGGCGATGCAGAAGACCACCACGAGCGACAAGCGCAGCGCCAGCTTCATCCTCGTGCACCCCGAGTGGACCGAGACGGTCGCGCTCGACCCGGCGAAGGCGGACAAGGCCAGACCCGTCGCCCACCGGATCAATGCGATCGCCGCCGGGCTGGCCAGTGCGGGGTCGCCCGAGAAGGCGGACGTCGCAGCACCGCAGTCGCCGAGCACGATGGGCACGCTGCACGCCGAGCTGGAGCGCGTCGCCCAGATGAAGGAGGCCGGCCTGATCTCTGACGAGGAGGCCTCGGCCTTGCGATCCCGCCTGCTCGGCCAGGACTAGCTCCTCGAGGCAGCCGGAAACGGGGTACACCTGCCTCCGGAGTGCGCGCGGATCGCACCCGCCGGGCTCAGCTGACAGCCGCGCGTCCGTGAGCGGGATCGAGCACCTCGGCGGCGCGCCTCATGACGGCCGCGACCTGCAGTCGCACCACCGGCCGACGCACCCGGCGGGGCGGCTCGAGCAGCTCCGGGGCATCGGGCATCGCCGAGTGCTGCAGGTTCCAGGTGGCCCGTGCTCCGATGAACGCCAGTCCTTCGATCATGATGACCTCCGCTACCGGTGAACGGTGTTATACCGGTAGCCTACGTCTGCGCTACCATCAAAACAAGATATGACGGAAGCGGAGGTGGAGGACGTGGAGAAGCTGCCCGAGCTGGTCGGCGGGGCCGTGTGCCTGGACGTCGCGAACTCGGTCGACGGGCGGGTGCTCGAGGTCCCGGTCGACTACCTCGGCACCTACGCCGACCTGGTCGACTGGCTCGAGCGTGCGGGCGGTCTGTCCTCGGTGGAGTCGGCGGCACTCCTTGCCGTCGCGGGCGCCGAGCCCGAGGCGGCCGCCGACGAGCTCGCGCGCGCCCGTGCTCTTCGCGAGGCCGTCTTTGACCTCTTCCACGGGCGAGCGGTGGGTGGCGCACCCGACGCGACGGCAGTCCAGCGGGCGTACACCGACGCGCTGCGGCACGCCCGGCTCGAGCCGGGTGACGGGGGGCTGGGGTGGGCGTGGGAGCTCGACCTGCGCCTTCCGCGCTGGCGGATCGCGCAGTCGGCGATCGAGCTCGCGACCAGTCCCTCGCTCGGCCGGGTCAAGGCGTGCGCGTCGCAGGACGGCTGCCAGTACCTGTTCGTCGACACCTCGAAGAACGGCAGCCGCCGGTGGTGCAGCATGACGGACTGCGGCAACCAGGCGAAGTCGCGGCGACTGACGGAACGCCGGCGTGCGGGACGGGTCTGAGCCTGGACCGGCAACTTCCCGACGCAGTGTTGGTAAGATACCGACACCGTGTCGATAAGGACCGGGCACCTGTCCGAAAGGTCTGTCGTGTTTCTTGCCCTACGTGAGCTCGCGTTCGCGCGCGTCCGGTTCGGCCTGATGGCCGCCGTCGTCGCGCTCATCTCGGTGCTGATGGTCATGCTGTCCGGCCTGTCGTCCGGTCTCGTCGTCGACGGCGTCTCCGGCCTCCTGCGCAGCCCCCTGGAGTCCGTGGCATTCGCCGACGGCGTCAAGACCGACTCCGCGTTCACCCGCTCCGAGGTGACGACCGCGCAGCGCGACGCGTGGGCGGCCCAGGACGAGGTCGCGGACGCGGAGCTGCTCGGCACGTCGATCGTCAACGCCAAGAACGAGGACGGCAGCGCGATCGACCTCACCCTGTTCGGCGTCGAGCCGGGCGGGTTCGTCGCCCCGGTCGCGGGGCAGGGCCGCGAGATCGCCGGGGACGGGGAGATCGTCGTGAGCGTCTCGGCGCAGGACGAGGGCGTCGAGCTGGGTGACGTCATCACGCTCGACCGCCTGGGCACCGCGCTCGAGGTCGTCGGCTTCACCGTGGACCAGCGGACGTTCGGGCACGTCGACATCGCGTTCCTGTCGCTGCGCACCTGGCAGGAGGTGCACGCCGGGGTCATGCCGGGCGAGGTGCCCGAGCCCGAGGCCTACGACGTCGCGAGCGTCGTCGCGCTGCGCGGCGTCGACGGCGCACCGGCGGAGACCTCCGTCGCGGGGACGTCGGCGCGCTCGATCGAGGAGGCGTTCGACTCCTCGCCCGGCTACACCGCCGAGCTGATGACCATGCAGCTCATCCAGGTGTTCCTGTACGCCATCGCGGCACTGGTCGTCGGTGCGTTCTTCACCCTGTGGACCGTGCAGCGCACCCGTGAGCTCGCCGTGATGCGGGCCATCGGCGCCTCGACGCGGTTCCTGCTCACCGACGGTGTCCTGCAGGCCGCGATCATGCTCGTGGGCTCCGTGACCGCGGGCGTGGGCATCGGTCTCGGCTTCGGGGCGCTGCTCGACGGCACCGGCATGCCGTTCGCCCTGGAGCTCGGCCCGATCCTCGGCGGAGCAGGGCTGCTGCTCGGGCTCGGCCTGATCGGTGCCGCCGTCGCCACCGCCCGTATCGCCTCCGTCGACCCCGTGACCGCGCTGGGAGAGAACCGATGACCACGACCACCACCACCCGGGTCGGCACGGGCCTGAGCCTGACCGGCGTCACCCTGACCTTCGGCGACGGCGACGAGCAGGTCGCCGCCCTGGACGGCGTCGACCTGGCCGTCGCGCCGGGCGAGCTCGTCGCGATCGTGGGCCCCTCCGGCGCCGGGAAGTCGAGCCTGCTCGCCGTGGCGGGCGGACTCGCGCAGCCCACCACCGGATCGGTCGTCGTCGACGGGATCGAGCTGACCGGGCTCTCGTCGCGCGCTCTGGCGACGTTCCGCCGCGACCATGTCGGCTTCGTGTTCCAGTCGGGCAACCTCGTCCCCGCGCTCACCGCGATCGACCAGCTGCGCCTCGTCGAGAAGATCACGGGCCGGCGGGCCGCCACGCCCCCGGAGGCCCTGCTCGACGCGGTCGGCATGGCCGGGCACGCCCACCGGCGCCCGGGGCGGCTGTCCGGCGGAGAGCGCCAGCGCGTCGGCCTCGCGCGGGCCCTCGTGGCGTCGCCGTCGGTGCTGCTGGTGGACGAGCCCACCGCGGCGCTCGACCGGCGGCGCAGCCACGAGATCGTCGAGCTGCTGGCTCGTCAGACGCACGAGTTCTCCGTCGCCACCGTGATGGTCACGCACGACCACGACGTGCTCGAGCACTGCGACCGCGTGCTGGAGATGGTGGACGGGACGCTCCGCGCGCTCTGAGCCGTGCGTAGCTGCGGGGGTGTCGAAATAGGGTGACCACGGGTCGCGGCAGGTGTCGTCGCCCGTGACCGAGGAAGGACTCCATGCCCCGGATCGACGCCCCCACCGTCGCCGAGCACCGCGCCGAGCGCGAGCGCGCGCTGATCTCCGCCGCCCACACCCTGCTGAGGGCGGAGCCCGACCGCATCCCCACGCTCGCGGAGGTCGGCGAGCTGACCGGCCTGTCCCGGTCCAGCGTCTACCAGTACTACACGTCGCGCGAGGACCTCCTGTCCGCCGTCGTCCGGGAAGCGTTCCCGCGCTGGCAGGAGCGCCTGGACACCGCGATCGACGCGGCGGCCGACCCGCGCGGCCGCATCCTCGCGTTCGTCCGGGCCAACCTCGAGCTGGTGGCGGACGGCGAGCACGCGCTCGCGCGCACGCTCGCGATGGTCGCCCCGTCCGAGGACCTGGCGCGCAGGTCGCGCGAGTTCCACGACCGGCTGCTGGTGCCCCTCGTGGACGCCCTCACCGAGCTCGGCGTCCCCGACCCGGAGACCACGAGCGAGCTGGTCAACGCGCTGGTGCACGCCGCCTCGCGTCGGGTCGAGCAGAGCGGGGACCTCGAGCGCGCCTACGCCGCCACGGAGGCGCTGCTCGAGCCGTACCTGCGCGGATAGGTCGTCAGGCGGGGTCCCGCCAGAGCAGCAGGGCCTCGCCCTGCCCACCACCGCCGCACAGGGCGACGGCGGCCCGGCCGGACCCGCGACGCGCCAGCTCGGCCGCCGCATGACCGGCCAACCGCGCCCCGGACGCCCCGATCGGGTGCCCCAGCGCGATCGCCCCGCCGTGGAGGTTCGTCTGCTCCAGCGGGTAGGCCAGGTCGCCGAGCGACTGCACCACGACCGACCCGAAGGCCTCGTTGATCTCGAGGAAGTCGACGGTGGACAGGTCCCAGCCGCCGCGTGCGAGTGCCGCGACGATCGCCGCCGACGGCTGCGAGTGCAGGGAGCTGTCCGGCCCGGCCACCTGGCCCGACGCCCCCACGCGGGCCAGCCACGAGTCGGCCACCTCCCGCGCCGCGACAACCACGGCTGCTGCCCCGTCGGTCAGCGGTGACGCGTTGCCCGCCGTGATGGTCCCGTCCGCCGAGAAGGCCGGGCGCAGGGCACCCAGAGACTCCAGCGACGTGTCCGGCCGGATGCCCTCGTCGGTCGAGACGACCACGGGGTCGCCACGCCGCTGGGGGACCTCGACCGGCACGATCTCTTCGGCGAACACGCCGGTCGACGCCGCCTCGTACGCCCGCCGGTGGCTCTCGACCGCGACCGCGTCCTGCGCCTCGCGCGGGATGGACAGGGCCTTGTTCCCGCGCTCGGTCGAGGCCCCCATGGACTCCCGGTCGAACGCGTCGGTCAGCCCGTCGAACGCGAGGGAGTCCACGGCCTGGATGTCCCCGTACGTCCACCCGCGGCGTGAGCCGGGCAGCAGGTGCGGCGCCTGGCTCATCGACTCCTGACCGCCGGCCACCACCACGTCGGCCTCGCCCAGCCGGATCATCCGGGCGGCGTCGATGATCGCGGTCAGCCCGCTGAGGCAGACCTTGTTGATCGTGGTCGCGGGCACGGTCCACGGGATGCCTGCCTTGACGGCGGCCTGCCGGGCGGGGTTCTGGCCGGCGCCGGCCTGGACGACCTGGCCCATGAGGACCGCGTCCACGGACGACGGGTCAAGCCCGGCCCGCGACAGCGCGCCCCCGATGGCCACCGCACCCAGGGACGCGGCGGACAGGGACGACAGAGCGCCGTTCAGCCGGGCCATCGGCGTCCGCGCGAACGACACGATCACGACCTCACGCTCGGTCATGAGAGCACCACCTCCAGCGTGACCTGCGGCGTCGCCGCGAGGACCTCGTCGACGGAGACGCCCGGCGCGCACTCGCGCAGCACCAGGCCCTCCGGTGTCACATCGATGACCGCCAGGTCGGTGATGATCCGGTCCACCACGCCGACCCCGGTCAGCGGCAGCGTGCACTCCGGGAGGATCTTCGCCGTCCCGTCCCGTGCCACGTGCTCCATCAGCACCACGATCCGGCGCGCCCCGTGCACCAGGTCCATCGCGCCGCCCATGCCCTTGACCATCTTCGCGGGGATCATCCAGTTGGCGATGTCCCCGTTCACCGAGACCTGCATCGCGCCGAGGATGGCGACGTCGACCTTCCCGCCGCGGATCATCGCGAAGCTCGTGGCCGAGTCGAAGTACGACGCCCCCGGGGCGATCGTGATCGTCTCCTTGCCGGCGTTGATGAGGTCGGGGTCGACGGCGTCGTCGGACGGGTACGGGCCCACGCCGAGCACCCCGTTCTCCGACTGCAGGACCACCTCGACGCCGGGTGGGACGAACCCCGGCACCAGCGTCGGCAGCCCGATCCCGAGGTTCACGTACGACCCGTCGGTCAGCTCCAGGGCCGCCCGTGCGGCCATCTGCTCGCGCGTGAGGCTCATGAGACCGTCCTCCGCTCGATCCGCTTGTCGGCGGCCTCGGCGGGTGACAGCGGCACCACGCGGTCGACGAAGATGCCCGGCAGGTGGATCGCGTCCGGGTCCAGGGAGCCGACCGGGACGAGCTCCTCGACCTCCGCGATCGTCACCGCGCCGGCGGCGGCACACAGCGGGTTGAAGTTCCGGGCCGACGCGTGGAAGACCAGGTTCCCGTGCCGGTCGCCGCGCAGGGCGCGCACGAGGGCGAAGTCCGCGGTGATCGCCTCCTCGCGCACGAACTCGTGCTCGACCCCGCGGACCGTGAACGTCTCGACGGGCTTCGGCGGTGACTCGACGAGCACCGAACCGTCGGGGGAGTACCGCCACGGCAGCCCTCCGGAGGCCACCAGCGTGCCCACCCCGGTCCGCGTGTAGAACGCGGCGATCCCGCTCCCACCAGCACGAAGACGCTCCGCCAGGGTGCCCTGCGGGGTGAGCTCCACCTCGAGCTCGCCGGCCAGGTACTGCCGCGCGAACTCCTTGTTCTCGCCCACGTACGAGGCGACGATCCGCCGGATTCGACCGGCCTGGAGCAGCAGGCCGAGGCCCCAGTCGTCGACGCCGCAGTTGTTGCTGACCACCTCCAGGTCCTGGACGCCGGAGTCGAGCAGAGCGTGGATCAGCACGCTCGGGATACCGCACAAGCCGAACCCACCGACCGCGAGGGTCGCCCCGTCGGGGATGTCGGCTACCGCCTCGACGGCGGACTGGACGACCTTGTCCATCGTTGCCTCCTGTCGACGAGGTCATTGTGCGCCGACTCCTCGACACTCGCGCCAGCCCTGGGCACAACGTCCCTTGCGGACCTACCCTGGCGGGACATCAGGCAATGGGGCCTAGCTTCACAAGAGCGACGGCTCCGCCACCAGACGGAGCGAAACATGTTGCGTGCAGATGTGTCCCCCAGCCGTGCCCTGCCCACCCATCAGCAGGCCGAGGCTCTCCAGCTCGTCACGCCCGAGGGCGTCCGTCGCGCAGACCCGGTCTATGACCCGTGGATCGCCGACGTCGACGACGAGCAGCTGGTCGCCCTGTACGAGGACATGGTCGTCGTGCGCCGGTTCGACACCGAGGCCGTGGCTCTGCAGCGGCAGGGGCAGCTGGGGCTGTGGCCGCCGCTGCTCGGCCAGGAGGCCGCGCAGATCGGCTCCGCCCGCGCCCTGCGCACCGACGACTTCGTGTTCACCAGCTACCGCGAGAACGGCGTCGCGTACTGCCGGGGCGCCCAGCCGACGGACCTCGTGCGCGTCTGGCGGGGCACCGCCCTGGCCGGCTGGGACCCGCGGTCGATCGGCATGGCCACGCCGCAGGTGATGATCGGCTCGCAGACCCTGCACGCCACCGGGTACGCGCTCGGGTGCGTCAAGGACGGCGTGGACTCGGCCGTCGTCGCGTACTTCGGGGACGGCGCCACCAGCAAGGGGGACCTGCACGAGGCGATGGTGTTCGCCGCGTCGTTCCACGCCCCCGTGGTGTTCCTCTGCCAGAACAACCAGTGGGCCATCTCCGAGCCGGTCGGCCTGCAGGCGCAGCGCCCGATCGCCGACCGGGCGGCGGGCTACGGCATCCCGGCGATCCGGGTCGACGGCAACGACGTGCTCGCCGTCCTCGCCGCGACGCGCGTCGCCCTGGACCGGGCGCGCCGCGACGGGGGGCCGACGTTCCTCGAGGCTGTGACCTACCGGATGGGCCCGCACACCACGTCCGACGACCCCACCCGGTACGTGGACCCCGACGACAGGGCGCGCTGGGCGGCCAAGGACCCGATCGCCCGGCTCGAGCGGCTGCTGCACGCGCGCGACGCGCTGTCCGAGGAGCGCACCGCCGAGATCAAGGAGAAGGCCGAGGCGTTCGCCGCGGCGATGCGCAGCGGCTGCTACGGCCTGGACGTCCCCGAGCCGTTGAGCGTGTTCGACCACGTCTACGTCGACCCCACGCCCGAGCTCGCACGCCAGCGCAGCCAGCACGCGGCCTACCTCGCCATGTACGACGGGGAGGCGTGATGTCGACGATGACCCTCGCCGCCGCGCTGAACAGCGGACTGCGGCACGCGCTCGACGACGACCCGACGGTGGTGCTGCTCGGCGAGGACATCGGCACGCTCGGCGGCGTGTTCCGCGTGACCGACGGGCTGCAGCGCGACTTCGGCGCCGACCGTGTCATGGACACCCCGCTGGCCGAGGCCGGGATCATGGGCGTCGCCGTCGGGCTCGCCTACCGGGGGTACCGGCCGGTGGTGGAGATCCAGTTCGACGGGTTCGTGTACCCCGCCGTCGACCAGCTGGTCACCCAGGTGGCCCGCATCCACTACCGGACCGCGGGAGCGGTCCGCATGCCCATCACCGTGCGGATCCCGTACGGCGGTGGCATCGGTGCGGTCGAGCACCACTCCGAGTCGCCCGAGGCCTACTTCACGCACACCCCGGGCCTGCGCGTGGTCACCTGCGCCAGCCCGCAGGACGCCCACACGATGCTCCGCCAGGCGGTCGCGTGCGACGACCCGGTCGTGTTCTTCGAGCCGAAGCGCCGGTACTGGGTCAAGGGCGAGGTCGAGGAGTCGATGGCCGACGCCCCGCCGTTCGACCGCGCCCGCGTCGTCGTCGAGGGCGCTGACGTCACGCTGGCCACCTACGGCCCGCTGGTCATGACCGCCCGGGACGCCGCGCTCGCCGCCCACGACGAGGGGCTCTCGATCGAGGTGGTCGACCTGCGGTCCCTGTCGCCGCTCGACCTCGACACGCTCGAGGCGTCGGTGCGCAGGACCGGCCGGCTCGTGGTCAGCCACGAGGCCCAGGGCAGCGGTGGTCTCGGTGCCGAGATCGTCGCGAGCATCACCGACCGCTGCTTCGACGCCCTCAAGGCCGCACCCGTGCGGGTGACCGGCTTCGACACCCCGTACCCGGCCGCGAAGGTCGAGGAGCACTTCCTGCCGGACCTGGACCGGATGCTCGACGCCGTCGACCGCGTGCTGGGCAGAGCGCACTCCCTGACCGGATGGAGGGCGTCATGACCACGATCCAGACCGTGACGCTCCCGGACCTGGGGGAGGGGCTCACCGAGTCGGACCTGGTGGAGTGGACCGTCGCGGTGGGTGACACCGTGGAGCTCAACCAGGTGGTGGCCGAGGTGGAGACCGCCAAGGCGCTGGTCCAGCTCCCGTCGCCGTACGCGGGCGTGGTGGCGGAGCTGCTGGTCGAGCCCGGGGCGACCGTGCCCGTGGGGGCGGCGCTGCTGACGATCGCGGTGGAGCAGCCGGCGACGGCCGACGCAGATGCCTCGCCGGGGCCGACGACGGAGGCACCGAGCACTGCCGCGGCCGACGCCGCGACACCGACCGGGGCGCAACCCGCCGCGCCCGAGCGGACCGCGGTGCTCGTCGGGTACGGCCCGCTGGTGGGCTCGTCGGACCGGCCGAAGCGGCGCGCGAGGTCGGCCGGCTGGGTAGCAGCGCACGCCGCCGCCGACGAGGCGGGGCTCGCGCTCGCGGGCCGTCGCATCGGGCCGAAGGTGCTCCCGCCGGTGCGCAAGCTGGCGCACGACCTCGGGGTGGACCTCAACAAGATGGAGGGCTCCGGCGCCGACGGCATGATCACGCGCGAGGACGTCCTGCGGGCGGTCTCGGCCGCCGAGGTCAGGCCGGACGCGCGGCGACCCTCCGCGCTGTCCGCGGCCCACCGGCCCGGTCGCGTGACGCCCGCGGCGCCCCAGGAGCACGAGCCGTCGCGCGAGACGAGGACCCCGATCGCCGGCGTGCGCAAGCAGACCGCGGCGGCCATGGTGGCCAGCGCGTTCACCGCCCCGCACGCGTCGACCTCGCTGACCGTCGACGTCACCCCGACCCTGGACCTGCTGGTCGACCTGCAGCAGGACCGCGCGTTCGAGGGCCACCGCCTCACCATCCTCACGCTGGTGGCCAAGGCGGTGACCCTGGCGCTCGGTCGCAACCCGTCGCTCAACGCCCACTGGGACGAGGCGGCCGCGGAGATCGTCCAGTACGGCTACGTCAACCTGGGCATCGCCGCGGCGACCCCGCGCGGTCTGCTGGTGCCGAGCATCAAGGACGCCGACCGGCTGCGGCTGCCCGAGCTGGCCGACGCGATCGGTGCCCTGACCGAGGCCGCCCGAGCCGGCACGACGACCCCCGCCGACCTGGCCGGCGGGACGATCACGATCACCAACATCGGGGTGTTCGGCGTCGACACCGGCACGCCGATCCTGGTGCCGGGGCAGGCGGCGATCCTGGCGACGGGCGCGATCCGGCGCCGGCCGTGGGAGCACCAGGACCAGCTGGCGCTGCGCAGCGTCATGACCCTGTGCCTGTCGTTCGACCACCGGCTGGTGGACGGCGCAGAGGCCGCGAGGTTCCTGGCGGACGTGGGCGCGGTCCTGGCACGCCCTGCCTCGGTGCTGGCGCTGGTGTAGCGAGCGGTCAGCTCGTCACTTCGCGCCGAGCTCGTCTGTTGCAGCTGACGAGCTCGACGCGGAGTGACGAGCTCGGCCGCGCCCGGCGGTCAGGCGTCGAGGCGGCGGTAGAAGGACAGGAGCGCCTCGGCCAGGGCGTCCGGGGCTTCCAGGGCGACGAGGTGGCCGACGCCGGTCACGGTCGCCGTGGTGACGTCCGCGGCGACCTGCCGCATCGTCGCGCTGGTGACGGGCCCGCTGCCCCCGTCGACGGCGAGCACCGGCACCGTCAGGTGGTGCTCGCCTGCGAGCCGACGGATCTCGTCGCCCTCCGCGAGCATCGAGCCGTAGATGCCCGTCGTGCCACGCAGTCCGTCGGGCCGGGCGTAGACGCGGGTGAGCTCGTCCACGTCCCGGTCGTCGATCGCCCCCGGGGTGCCGTTCATGGCGGGGAACGCGAAGCCGGTGAGGAACTCGCGCTCGCGCCCGGCGAGCAGCATCTCGGGGATGCCGGGTGCCCCGAGGAACCCGACGTGCCACGCGCCGCCGTGCGCCACGTCGGCGAGCGCCTCCAGCCCGAAGCCCGGCAGGGCGGTCTCGATCGCGGTGTAGCTGCGCAGCACCTCGGGGTGCTCGGCGGCGAGGCGGAAGGTGGTGGTCCCGCTGATGTCCTGGCCGGTCAGGTGGACGGGCCCGAGGCCGAGGTGGGCGAGCAGCCGGCGCAGGGTCTCGGCGAACGACGTGCTGGTGTACTCGCCGGGACCCGTGCCGGAGTCGCCGAACCCGGGCAGGTCGACGGCGACGACGCGGTGCTCCGCGGCGAGCAGGGGGATGAGCTTGTGGAACGCCCACCACGACTCGGGAAAGCCGTGCACGAGCAGGAGCGGCGTGCCCGCGTCGCCGGCGGTGACGTAGTGGAGCTCGACGCCGTCGAGGGTGGCGCGGTGGTGGGTCACCTCGGGGATGGTGGCGATGGCGGTCATGGGGGTCGCTCCTCTGATTTCAGACAACCTGGTTGCGACAACTGTAGAAACCTGGTTGTCGATTAGTCAACCAGGTTGTCCTATCCTGGGGTGATGTCCCGCTCCGGTGCCGACCTCGCCCTGCTGCTCCTCGAGGGGTTCCGGTCGCTCGCCGACGCCGGTAGCGCCGAGCTGGCCGAGCGCGGGTACCCGAGGATCCGGCCGATCCACGACTTCACCCTTCGCTCGATCGTCGCCGGCGCCGACACGACGGCGGAGCTGGCGCGGGAGCTCGGCATCTCGAAGCAGGCCGTGTCGAAGACGGTCGCCGTCCTGGAGTCCGAGGGCTACGTCGCCACCGGGACCGACGCGCGCGACGGTCGCCGCCGGGTCTACTCCGTGACCGACCGCGGTCACGCGCTGCTGCGCACGGGGTTGCAGGTGTTCGACGAGCTCCGCGGCCGGTGGGCGGAGCGCATCGGCGCCGAGCAGCTGGAGCGCCTGGAGGATGCGCTCGCGGACCTGGGTATCCGCACGCCGACCCACCACGACGCGCCGGGCTGGCTCAGCGGGTCGGCGCTCGAGTAGCGGGTCCGGTCAGCGCCGCCAGGGCCATCTCCTCCAGCAGGGCGCGGGTCCGGGTGGGGGTGACCGAGCGGGCGCTGTGCGGGGTCGAGTTGAGCAGGCCGAACGTCGCCTGGGCGCGCAGGCGCAGCTCCGCGCGGTCGGTGGCCGGGCTGAGGCGGGCGAGCACATCGACCCACAGCTCGACGTAGCGGCGCTGCAGGTCACGGACCGCCTCGCGGTCCTGCGGCGCGAGGGCCGCCAGGCTGCGGTCCTGCACGCGGATGACGTCCGGGTCCCGCAGGGCGAAGTCGACGTGGAACCGGATCAGGCGCCGCAGCGCGGTCGCGGCGTCGGCGGAGGTCTCCACGACTGCCCGACCGCCGTCGAGCAGCCCCTCGCTGACCCCGACCAGCAGCGCGGCCAGCACGGCCTGCTTGCTGGGGAAGTGCCGGTAGACCGCCGGTCCGCTGACGCCGACCGAGGAGCCCAGGTCCTCGATGGACACCCCGTCGAACCCGTGGCCGGCGAAGAGCCGCGCCGCCTCGGACAGCAGCGCGTCGCGGCGCTCCGCCTTCGCGCGGACGCGGGCGGTGGTCGGGGCGTCGGGCATCGGCGCGCACTCCTGTCGTGGACAACGGCGTGATCGCAGACTAGCCTCATTTCAGTTAGCGATCACTAACTCAAGTGTTCTCCCACCACCCCCGCGGAGACAGCGTCGATGGAGATGCTCAGCACGGCGGCCGACCCCGCCGCGGACTCGTTCGCGGCGAACGACGCGGCTCAGCGCGCCCTCGTCGGCGACCTGCGGGACGCCCTGCGGACTGCGGCGCTCGGCGGACCGGAGCGGTCGAGGGAGCGGCACGTCGCGCGCGGGAAGCTGCTGCCCCGGGAGCGGATCGACGTGCTGCTCGACGACGGCAGCCCGTTCCTCGAGGTCGCACCCCTGGCCGCCCACGAGCTCTACGACGGGGACGCCCCGGGCGCCGGGGTGATCGCGGGGATCGGCCTGGTGCACGGCCGGCACGTCATGGTCCTGTCCAACGACGCGACCGTGAAGGGCGGCACCTACTACCCGCTCACGGTGAAGAAGCACCTGCGCGCGCAGGAGATCGCGCGGGAGAACCGGCTGCCCTGCCTCTACCTGGTCGACTCCGGCGGCGCCTTCCTGCCGATGCAGGACGAGGTCTTCCCGGACCGCGACCACTTCGGTCGGATCTTCTTCAACCAGGCGCGGATGTCCGCCGCGGGCATCCCGCAGGTCGCCTGCGTGATGGGCTCGTGCACCGCGGGGGGCGCCTACGTGCCGGCCATGAGCGACGAGACCGTGATCGTGCGCGGGCAGGGGACGATCTTCCTGGGCGGCCCGCCGCTGGTGAGGGCGGCCACCGGTGAGGTGGTCAGCGCGGAGGACCTCGGCGGCGGGGAGCTCCACTCGCGGACCTCCGGGGTCACCGACCACCTGGCGGAGAACGACGCGCACGCGCTGCAGATCGTGCGGGACATCGTCGCGACCCTGCCCGTGCCGCGGCAGACCGCGTGGGAGGTGCACGAGAGCCGACCGCCGAAGGTCGACGAGGGCCAGCTGTACGGCGTCGTCCCCACCGACCTGCAGACCGCGTACGACGTGCACGAGGTGATCGCGCGCCTGGTCGACGGCAGCGAGCTGCACGAGTTCAAGCGGGAGTACGGCACCACGCTGGTCACCGGGTTCGCGCGGCTGCACGGGCACCCGGTGGGGATCGTCGCCAACAACGGGGTGCTGTTCAGCGAGTCGGCGGTCAAGGGCGCGCACTTCGTCGAGCTGTGCGACCAGCGCGGGATCCCCCTGGTGTTCCTGCAGAACATCTCGGGGTTCATGGTCGGCAGGGACTACGAGGCCGGGGGCATCGCGAAGCACGGCGCCAAGATGGTGACCGCGGTGGCGACCACCCGCGTGCCCAAGCTGACCGTGGTGATCGGCGGCTCGTTCGGGGCCGGCAACTACTCCATGTGCGGGCGGGCGTACGGCCCGCGGTTCCTGTGGATGTGGCCCGCGAGCCGGATCTCGGTGATGGGCGGCGCGCAGGCGTCGTCCGTGCTGGCCACCGTGCGTCGCGAGCAGCTGGGCGACGAGTGGTCCACCGCGGACGAGGAGGCGTTCAAGGCCCCGCTGCGCGCGCAGTACGAGACGCAGGGCAGCCCGTACTACTCGACCGCGCGGCTGTGGGACGACGGGATCATCGACCCCGCGGACACGCGCCGGATCCTCGGCATGGCCCTCGACGTGTGCGCAGGCGTCCCCCTCGGCGAGCCCCGCTTCGGGCTCTTCCGGATGTGAGCGCCGTGTTCGGGACCGTGCTGGTGGCCAACCGGGGGGAGATCGCCTGCCGGATCATCGGCACGCTGCAGCGCCTCGGGATCCGCTCGGTCGCGGTGTTCACCGACGCCGACCGCTCCGCGCTGCACGTGCAGCGAGCCGATCTGGCCGTCCGCCTCGAGTCCTACCTGTCGGTCGAGGCGATGGTCGCGGCGGCGAGGGCCACGGGGTCCGAGGCCCTCCACCCCGGCTACGGGTTCCTCTCGGAGAACGCAGACCTGGCGCGGGCGTGCGAGGCGGCCGGCGTGGTGTTCGTCGGCCCCGGGGTCAAGGCCCTGGAGCTCATGGGCGACAAGATCCGCGCGAAGGAGCACGTCTCGGCGGCCGGCGTGCCGGTCATCCCCGGCTCGTCGTCGACCAGCGCGGACGACGCCGAGCGCGTCGGCTACCCGCTGCTGGTGAAGCCGTCCGCGGGCGGGGGCGGCAAGGGGATGACGGTCGTCGAGCGTCCGCAGGACCTGGCCGATGCCCTCGTCGGCGCCCGCCGGGTGGCCGCGGCGGCCTTCGGGGACGACACGCTGCTGCTCGAGCGCCTCGTCCGGGTCCCGCGGCACATCGAGGTGCAGCTGCTCGCCGACACCGCGGGGAACGTCGTCCACCTGGGCGAGCGCGAGTGCTCCCTGCAGCGTCGGCACCAGAAGGTGGTCGAGGAGGCGCCGTCGCCGCTCCTGGACGCCGCGACCCGGGAGAGGATCGGTGCCGCCGCCTGCGAGGTCGCCCGCAGCGTGGGCTACGTCGGGGCCGGGACGGTGGAGTTCCTGGTGTCCGACGAGGCGCCGACGGAGTTCTTCTTCATGGAGATGAACACCCGGCTGCAGGTGGAGCACCCCGTGACCGAGCTGGTCACCGGGCTGGACCTGGTGGAGTGGCAGCTGCGGGTCGCCGCGGGGGAGCCGTTGGCCGTGCGGCAGGCCGAGGTGCGCCTGACCGGTCACGCCATCGAGGCGCGCGTGTACGCCGAGGACCCGGTGCGCGAGTTCCTGCCCAGCACCGGGACCGTGCGGGTGCTCGACGAGCCGGCTGGCGAGGGGATCCGCGTCGACAGCTCCCTGTACGCCGGGCTGGAGATCGGGTCCGCGTACGACCCGATGCTCGCCAAGGTGATCGCCTGGGGGCCGGACCGCGCCACGGCGGTCGTGCGGCTGGACCGTGCGCTGGCGGGCACGACGATCCTCGGTGTCCGCACGAACCTCACGTTCCTGCGGCAGGTGCTGGCCGATCCCGACGTGCGCGCGGGCCGCCTGGACACCGGTCTGCTCGGCCGCCTGACGCCCCGGGCGGACGTCGCCCCGGTCATCGCCGCGGTCCTCGCCCGGCACCCCGCACCGAGCGGCCCCTGGGGGTCGGACGGCTGGCGGCTGGGAGAGGCGCGCCCGGTGCGCTACGAGGTCGGCGACGTCGAGGTGGCGGTACTCGGTCCGCCGGGCGACGCGACCGTGACCGTCGGCGACGACGAGCCCGTCCACGCCTCTCTGGAGTGGACCGGGCCCGACGCGGTGGAGCTCGAGGTCGCGGGCGTGGTGCACCCGCTGCGCCTCGTCGCGGACGGCCCGGTCACCTGGGCCGGCACCTCGGAGCTGCGCTTCCGCAGCCGGGTCGAACGGCTCGCCGACGAGCTCGCGGCGCTCACCCGCGGCACCGGGCCCGCCGACCCGGAGGTGCGGTCGCCGATGCCCGGCATCGTCGTCTCGGTCGACGTGCGCACCGGCGACCGGGTGGTCGCGCGGCAGAACCTCCTCACCATCGAGGCGATGAAGATGGAGCACCGGGTTGTCGCGCCGAGCGACGGCATCGTCACCCTCACGGTCCGACCGACCGACCGGGTGGCACTCGACCACGTGGTGGCCACCATCACCGGCCACCCCGACGAAGGGATCCCGGCATGACCTACGACCTCACCCCCGAGCAGCAGAAGCTCCGCGACGAGGTGCGGGATTTCGCCGACACCGTCGTCGCGCCCGCCGCCTACGAGTACGACACGAAGCGGGAGCTGCCCTACCAGATCCTCGCCCAGATGGGGGAGATGGGGCTGTTCGGTCTGCCGTTCCCCGTCGAGTACGGCGGGCAGGGGCGCGACTACGTGGACCTGTGCCTGGCGGTCGAGCAGCTGGCGCGCGTGGACCAGTCGATCGCGGTGACGCTCGAGGCCGGGGTGGGTCTGGGCGCGATGCCGGTGTGGCGCAGCGGGACCGAGGCGCAGAAGCGGGAGTGGATCCCGACGCTCGCGCGGGGCGAGGCGCTCGCGGCCTTCGGGCTGACGGAGGCCGACGCCGGCTCCGACGCCGCCGGCACCAAGACGTCCGCGCGCGTCGAGGACGGCGAGTGGGTGATCGACGGGACCAAGCAGTTCATCACCAACTCCGGCTCGAAGATCACGCGGCTCGTCACGATCACCTCGGTGACGGGCGAGAGCGTGCGCGCGGACGGCTCGGTGAAGAAGGAGCTCACCGCGATCCTGGTGCCCAGCGACACCCCCGGCCTCACCGTGCTGCCCGCGTACGACAAGGTCGGCTGGCATACCTCCGACACCCACCCGCTGCGGTTCGAGGACGTCCGCGTGCCGGAGGCCAACCTGCTGGGCGAGCGGGGGCGCGGGTTCGCGCAGTTCATCCAGACGCTCGACGAGGGCCGGGTCGCGTTCGCCGCCCTGTGCACCGGGGCGGCGCAGGGGTGCCTGGAGGAGGCCATGCGGTATGCCAAGAGCCGCAACGTGTTCGGCCACCCGATCGGCGACAACCAGCACATCGCGTTCACCATCGCCCGCATGGAGGCCCGGGTGCACTCGGCACGGCTCGCCTGGCTCGACGCCGCCCACCGGCTGGTGGCCGGGCAGCCGTTCAAGCTGGAGGCCAGCCTGGCCAAGCTCATCGGCAGCGAGGCGGCGATGGACAACGCGCGCGACGCCACGCAGATCTTCGGCGGGTACGGCGTGATGAACGAGAACCCCGTCGCCCGGCACTACCGCGACTCGAAGATCCTGGAGATCGGGGAGGGGACGACGCAGGTGCAGCTGATGGTGATCGCGCGGGAGCTGGGTTTCTCCGGGGCGCCGCGGTGACGCGGGAGGTGGAGCAGCGCGGGCTGTTCTACGAGGAGCTCGAGCTGGACGTGCGGTACGTGCACCGGCCCGGACGCACGATGACCGAGGCGGACAACGTCCTGTTCTCCACGCTGACCATGAACCCGCAGGCGCTGCACCTCGATGCGGCCTGGTCCGCGGAGCAGCCGTTCGGGCAGCGGCTGGTGAACTCGATGATGACGCTGGCCGTGCTCGTGGGCAGCTCGGTGGCGCAGCTGACCCAGGGGACCATCGTGGCCAACCTCGGGTTCACCGACGTCCGGTTCCCGCACCCGCTGTTCCACGGGGACACGCTCTACTCGTCGACCCTGGTCACGGACAAGCGACTCTCGGCGTCGCGCCCCGGAGAGGGTGTGGTCACGCTGGAGCACACGGGCCGCAACCAGGACGACGTCGTCGTCGCCGTCGCCACGCGCACGGTCCTGTTCCGGTGCACGCCATGAGGGGCCCCGCGCTCCTGTTCTGCCCGGCCGACCGGCCCGAGCGGTACGAGAAGGCGGCGGCCCGGGCGGACTCCGTGGTCCTCGACCTGGAGGACGCCGTCGCTCCCCGCGCCAAGGTGGCAGCCCGGTCGATGCTGGCGGCCAGCGCGCTGGACCCCGACCGGACCATCGTCCGGGTGAACCCCGCACCCGACCTCGACGACGACCTGCACGCCCTGGCGCAGACGGCCTACCGCACGGTGATGCTGGCCAAGACGTCGTCCCCGCAGGACGTCCGCGCGCTCGCGGGCTACGAGGTGATCGCCCTGATCGAGACGGCGGCCGGGGTGGTGAACGTGGCGTCGATCGCCGCCGAGCCGAACGTCGTCGGGCTCATGTGGGGGGCCGAGGACCTGGTCGCGTCCCTGGGCGGCACGTCCAGCCGAGGGCCGAACGGCGCCTACCGGGACGTCGCCGTGCACGCGCGGTCGGCGGTGCTGCTGGCGGCAGGCGCCTTCGGGAAGGCCGCGATCGACGCGGTGCACCTGGACATCGCCGACGTCGACGGGCTGGCGGCGGAGGCGGTCGATGCCGCCGCCCTCGGCTTCGCCGCGACCGCGTGCATCCACCCGTCGCAGGTGCCCGTGGTCCGCGACGCGTACCGGCCGTCGGAGGCGGAGGTCGAGCGCGCGCGCGCTCTGCTGGCGGCGGCCGCGGGGGAGCGTGGGGCCTTTCGGTGGGAGGGGAAGCAGGTCGACGGTCCGGTGCTCAAGCACGCGGAGGAGCTGCTGCGCCGGGCACGGCTCTAGGCGGGATTCCCACGGCCAGAGGCACGGTGGTACGTTCGTCCCATGAGTGGGACGTACTCCACGGTGATGGGAGATCGAGGCCGGCTGGTGGTGCCCGCCGAGCTGCGCATGCACCTAGGCCTGGAGGAGGGCGCGGCCGTGATCCTGGTCGAGGCCCCCGGCGGCGTCGTCCTGATGACGCGTGACCAGGCTCGCGCATCGATCGCACGGCAGCTGGCGGGCGTCGACCTGGTGACGCAGCTGATGCTGGACCGCAGGCAGGACGCCGCACGGGAGGACCGCGGGTGACGGCCGTCCTCGACGCGTCGGCCCTGCTCGCGTTCCTGCAGGGGGAGGCCGGCTCCGCGGTCGTGGAGGCGCAGCTCGAGGCTGGCGCGCAGTGCTCTGCCGTCAACTGGTCGGAGGTCATCCAGAAGCTGCGCGCGCACGGCGTCGACTGGGGTGTCGCTCACGCGGTGCTCAGCAGCTACGGCCTGAAGGTCGTGGACGCGACCGCGCAGGACGCCGAGTGGGCAGCGCAGCGCTGGCGGTCGGGAGAGGGGCTGTCGATCGCGGACCGCTTCTGCCTCGCGCTCGGTGCGCGCAGCGGCGACGTGGTGCTCACGGCTGACGCGGCGTGGGGCACGTCGGACGGCGTCCTGCAGATCCGCTGACGTGCCGCCGGCCGAGGACGAGGCGGGCGTCCTCAGGTCCAGAAGCCTCGAGGCATCGGGGCGAGCCGCACGGAGCCCAGCGGCCTCGTGGTCCACCGCACACGGGTGGCGACGATGCCCTCGTCCGGGTCGAGGAGGCACACCCGGGTGGTGGCGCCCCGGCAGACAGCGACGAGGAGCCGGTGCTCGTCGGCCCAGCCGAGTGCACGGGGCCGGCCGCTGGAGTTGACCTCGGCGACGCGAGAGCCCAGCGCCGGGACCGGCCGCGACGCCCCGGAGCGAACGTCGAGGATGCGCGGCACGTCGTCGTCGCCGACGACGAGCAGCTGGAGACCCTCCGGATCCCAGGACACCGATCCGAGCAGCACGGCGGGCACCTGGGTGTGCGCACCGGTGGACACGTCGACGACCAGTGCCGCTCGCTCGAGGGTGCCGCGGGCGGTGAAGATCAAGATGGACAAGGCCACCGTGGTGCCGTCCGGTGACCACTGGACCACCGAGCTCTCACCGATCGGCTGCAGAGCCCCGCGCAGCTCGAGCATCGTGCGAGGGGGGTCGACCGAGAAGCCCGCGATCGTCAGCGAGACGCGGAACTCGCTCACGACAGGCCGCACCCCGGGTCGCCAGGTCGGCCACCAGCTCTGCACGACCGCGACGGATGCTCCGTCCGGAGAGGGCGCGTAGTACACCGACGCATCGTTGCCCTGGACCGCGTCGAAGCTCGCCCGTTCCTCCCGCCCTGTCGCACAGTCGTACCGGTAGACGCCGAGGATCCAGCGTCGCTGGATCAGCGGCAGGTCCGCCGAGCCGCCGTCGTAGCGTGCGCGCTCGAACACCATCGAGGTGCCACCGGGCGCCAGGACGGGCAGGAACGGACCGGTCGAGTCGTCGAGCACGGCGAACGGCGAGAGTCGCCCCGACTCCGGGAGCCAACCGCACGCCAGCTGGTACGGATCCGTCAGCAACGGAACGGGACCGTCCACCGGACCGGCCAGGGGATCGTCCACGAATGTCGCGGCCCACCGCGGCGTCGGGCTGGGTCGTGTCCTCATCGTCCGGCGACTCTACCGATCGCTGCGCGACCACCCGGCGGCCCGTGGAAGAGGATCCGGGACCAAGGGACCTGGTGCCATCCTCGTCCGTGAGCAGGCTGGAGGTGGGCAGGCCAGGGCGTCGTCCAGGTCACCAGGCTCGCAGGCGCGCTGCCCGGCCCACGGAGGCAGCCATGGTGGGCAGCATCAACCCCGTCCGGGTCGAGGACGACTCCACGCGGCACACCCCGCACCGGCGTCTGCGGACGCGTCTGCGCCCCTGGCTCCCCCTGGCCGGGGTCCTCGCGCTGGCAGCCGGGTCGGGTCTGGTCACCGGTCAGATCGCCCCGCTGGGGCCGGTGACCACGGTCGGCGCCCTGGCGGTGATGGCGACCGGCGCGTTGCTCGGTCTGGTCGGAGGTCGGGTGGCGCGCTCCGCCTGGGTGGTGATCGCGGTCGCGGTGGTGCACGTGGGTGCGATCGAGATCGCCCGCAGCGACGTGCTGCTGCCGACCGTGCACGACGTACGGATCGACTCGATGTGGGGGTGGCTCGCCCTGGTCCTCGGACGCGGCGTGCACGCGGCGCTGCTGGTCCTGCCGATGATCCTCGGAGCCCGGGTGGGCGCCGGCGTGCGAGGTCGTGCGGGCACGGCTGTCGCCGGCGTGCTCACCCTCGGCCTCGCGGTGGTGGTCGCGCTGCCCGCCTCCACCCCGCCGGTGCGCGACGCCGACGGCGACGTGGTCCCCGGAAGCGTCGCCACGCTCGACACGGTGCCCCTCGGGGGTGACCCGCACACCGTCATGGTGCGGGCGGCCGACCCGGACGCCCCGGTGCTGCTCTACCTCTCGGGGGGTCCGGGACAGTCGGACCTCGCGCTGAGCCGTGTGCTGTCGGAGCCCTGGGTCGACGACGTCGTCTTCGCCACGTACGACCAGCGCGGCAACGGGACCTCCTACGCCGCGCTCCTGCCGACCGAGGAGGCCACGCTCGACCGCGCGGTCACCGACGTCATCGAGCTCACCGACTACCTCCGGACCCGGTTCGGCGAGGACCGGGTCATCCTCATGGGCGAGTCGTGGGGCACCATCCTCGGCGTGCTGGCGGTGCAGCAGCGCCCGGACCTCTTCCACGCCTACCTCGGCAGCGGGCAGATGGTCGACGTGACGGAGACCGACCGGCGGATCTACCGAGACCTCGTCGACTACGCGGACCGGACCGGCGACGGCTCGGTGGCTGCGCTGACCGAGCGGATCGGCCCGCCGCCCTACGCCGACATCCCCTGGGCCAACGCCGACGTCATGCTGGCGTACGAGTACCTCTACGGTCCGTACACGCCGTCCGCGGGCTACCTCGAGCGAGGCCGCGCCTCAGGGCTGGACCAGTTCGGCGTGCGGGGCGTCGAGTACACATGGGTCGACAAGGTCGACGTGCTCCGCGGGCTCATGGACACGTTCGCGGTGATGTACCCGCAGATCCAGGGCCTCGACCTGCGCCGGGACGTCCCGCGTCTGGAGGTCCCCGTGTTCGTGCTGGACGGCGCGGCGGAGCTGGACGGTCGCCGCGAGCTCGCCCTGCAGTGGTACGCCGCGCTGGAGGCGCCGACCAAGCAGCTCGTCACGTTCGACGGCGCCGCGCACGCCGTCGCCTTCGAGCAGGCCGACGCCGTCGAGCGACTGCTGGTCGAGGAGGTCCTGCCGCTCGTCGGCGACCGGTGAGATCGTCGTCCGATGGCGACGCACGAGCCGCTCCCGCCCTTCGCCGCATGGAGGTTCGTCGACGCGGTCGACGGGTTCGAGGTGGCCTACCTCGAACCCGGCCGGCTGCGCGGGCACACGACCGCGGTCGAGGACGGGCGTCCCCACGCGGTGTCCTACGAGATCACCCTCGACGACCGGTGGCGCACCCGCACGGTCCAGGTCACGTCCGACACCGTGGCCGGCCTGCGCAGCACCGTCCTGCGCTCGGACGGGGACGGCGGCTGGACGGTGGACGGCGTCCGCGCGCCGCACCTCGACGGGCTCGTCGACGTCGACCTCGAGGCGTCCGCGTGCACCAACACGCTGCCCGTCCACCGGCTGGCGATGCCGGTGGGCGAGGTGGTCACCGCCGCGGCCGTCTACGTGCAGGCGTCGGACCTCGTGGTGCGCCGCCTGGACCAGACGTACCGACGGCTCGACGGGCACCGCTTCGGGTACACCTCCGAGGGCGGGTTCGCGGCCGTGCTGGCCTACGACGACGCCGGGCTGGTGGTCGACTACCCGGGGATCGCCGTCCGGTTCGCGTGACGGGCGGCAGGAGGGCCGCGGGATACTGTCGCGCAGTGAGCTCCGCGCGACCGCCCATGGGCTGGAACAGCTGGGACTGCTACGGCACCACGGTCACCGAGGCGGAGGTGCTGGCCAACGCGGAGTTCCTGGCCGAGCACCTGCTCCCGTCCGGCTGGGACACCGTCGTGGTCGACATCGACTGGTCCGACCCGACCGCGCGGTCGCACGGCTACAACCCGAGCGCCCCGCTGGAGCTGGACGGGCACGGCCGGCTGCAGCCCGATCCCGGTCGGTTCCCCAGCGCAGCCGGCGGCGCGGGCTTCGGGCCGCTCGCCGCGCGGGTGCACGCCCTGGGTCTGCGGTTCGGCATCCACACGATGCGCGGCATCCCTCGGCTGGCGGTCGAGCGGGACACGCCGGTCCTCGGCGGCCGCGGGGCGACCGCGTCGGAGGTCGCCGACGCGACGAACGTGTGCGAGTGGAACCCCGACATGCTCGGGCTCGACCACATCCACCCCGCGGCCCAGGCGTACTACGACTCGACCCTGGAGCTGTACGCCGGGTGGGGCGTCGACTTCGTCAAGGCCGACGACATGCTCTGGCCGTACCAGGCCGCGGACATCGAGGCCTACGCGCGCGCGATCGAACGGAGCGGCCGGGCTATCGAGCTGAGCCTCTCACCCGGACGTGACCTGTCCCTGACGCGCCTGGACCACCTGCGCGAGCACGCCACGATGTGGCGCATCTGTGACGACCTGTGGGACCGGTGGGAGGACGTCGAGGCCAACTTCGCCCGGTTCGCGCGCTGGGCGCCGTTCGCGGGGGAGCAGGGGTGGCCCGACGGCGACATGCTCCCGCTCGGCCGGATCGGGCTGCGCGCCGAGCGCGGGGAGCCCCGCGACGACCGGTTGACCCCGGCCGAGCGGATCTCGCTCCTGACGCTCTGGGTGGTCGCCCGGTCCCCGCTCATGGTCGGCGGCGACCTGCCGTCGTCGGACCCCGCCACCATCGCCCTGCTCACCCACCCCGACGTGCTCGCCGTGCACGCGGCGTCGACCGGCAACCGTGAGGTGTTCCGGGAGGGACCGCTGGTGCTCTGGGCGGCGCAGGGTCCGGCGGGAGAGCGGTACGCGGCGGCGTTCAACCTCGACACCGAGCCGCTGGCGGTCGCGCTCGACGCGGCCGACCTTGACCTCCCGCTGGACGCCGAGGTCCGCGAGCTGTGGACGGGCGATCCTGTGCGCACCAGCCGGGTCGACGTGCAGAGCGACGCGGCGCGGGGTGTCGCACCGGGGAGCACCGCGCTGCACCTGCTGCTGGAGCCGCACGGTGCCGTCCTGCTCCGGAGCGTCCCGGGTCGATGAACGCCGGTCCCTCCTCTCGAGATGCGGGGTCACCCGAACGGTCGAACGATGGTCCGCACGGGGGACGCCCCGGCCATCGTCAAGGTGAACAACGAGGTTCGACCGAGGGACGGCAGAAGATGCTCAGCTCACGACGCACATGGGTAGGGGTCGGCAGCGTGGTGGTCGTCGCCGCAGGGCTGGCGGCCAGCGGGGTGGCAGGCGGTGGTGACGACGTCGAGCGCTGGCGCGGTGGCGACCGCGCCGTCGCGAAGAACGTGATCTTCATGGTGGGTGACGGCCTGAGCCTGGCCGCACGCGACGCGACGCGGCTGGCGACCGTCGGTCAGGGCGGCCAGCTCGCCATGGACAGCCTGCGGTACGCGGGCTGGACGCACACGGAGTCGGCCGACCCGGAGGACGCGGTGACCGACTCGGCCGCGGGCGCGACCGCGTTCGCCGCGGGCGTCAGGACGTACAACGGCGCGGTGTCGGTCGACGTCGACGGCAACCCTGTCAAGACGCTCCTGGAGCACGCGAAGGACCTGCGCAAGGCGACCGGTCTGGTGACGACCGCCCAGGTCACGGACGCGACGCCGGCGGCGTTCGGCTCCCACGTGCCCGACCGCGGGGCCCAGACCGAGATCGCCCGGCAGTTCATCGAGGTCACGCAGCCGGACGTGATCCTCGGCGGCGGGGAGGACTGGTGGTACCCGGAGGGTGACCCGGGCGCCTACCCGGACGACCCCGCGGACCCGCGGCCCGAGGTGAGCAAGAGCACGATCGGCAACCTGGTCGACCGCGCGGAGGCAGCCGGCTACGACTACGTGAGCACTCCCGACGAGCTGGCGGCGAGCACCTCGAAGAAGCTGCTCGGCCTGTTCGCCAACGAGGAGATGTTCGAGCAGTTCCCCGAGGGCCAGGGCGACGAGTACGCGCCGGTGGTGCCCCTGACGGACATGACGGCCAAGGCGCTCGACGTGCTCAGGCACGACCGCCACGGATTCTTCCTCGTGGTCGAGGAGGAGGCCATCGACGAGATGGCCCATGCCAACAACGCCGAGCTGACCCTCGAGGCCGGCCGGGCGCTCGACGCCACGGTCGCGCTGGTCAAGGAGTTCGCGGCGAGCCACCCCGGCACGCTGATCGTCGTGGTCGGTGACCACGAGACCGGCGGGCTGGCCATCGAGAACGTCGACGCGGCGGACGAGTCGGGCGACACCGCAAGCACCGTGCCGGGCGTGGTGCAGAGCCTCGAGGACGGGCCGTTCCCGATCGCGAACAGCGACCTGGAGTTCACGGTCGACTGGACGACCGGTGGGCACACGGGTGCGTCCACACCGCTGACCGCCGAGGGTCCGCGGGCGGACCGGCTGGCCCGTGCGCAGGACAACACCGACGTGTTCACGGTCGTCCTGGACGCGATGCGCGGGCGCCGGTGACGCGAGCCTGGCAGCCGCCCCGGAGGGGCGGCTGCCAGGCGTCCGCGGTCAGGACCGGAGGAACTCGAGCAGGTCGGCGTTGATGGTCGCCGCCTCGGTGGTGGGCATGCCGTGCGGGAAGCCTGCGTACGTCTTCAGGGTGCCGTTCTGCAGCAGCTCCGCGGAGAGGGGGGCCGAGTCGGCGTACGGGACCACCTGGTCGTCGTCCCCGTGCATCACCAGGACCGGGACGGTGATCGCCCTCAGGTCCTCGGTGAAGTCCGTCTGGGAGAACGCAACGATGCCGTCGTAGTGCGCCTTGGCGCCGCCCATCATCCCCTGGCGCCACCAGTTCTCGATGATCGCCTCCGACGGCTCCCGGCCCGGCCGGTTGTACCCGTAGAACGCGGTGGACGGCAGCTCGCGGTAGAAGTTCGACCGGTTGGTGGCCACCTGCTCCTGCAGCCCGTCGAACACGCTCTTCGGCAGGCCGCCGGGGTTGGCGTCGGTCTGGAGCATGAGCGGCGGCACCGCGCTGATCAGCACGGCCTTGGCGACGCGGCTCTCGCCGTGGCGCGCGATGTAGTGGACGACCTCGCCGCCGCCGGTCGAGTGGCCGATGTGGACGGCGTCGTGCAGGTCCAGGTGCTCGGTCAGGGCCGCCAGGTCGTCGGCGTAGTGGTCCATGTCGTGACCGTCGGCGGTCTGCGTGGAGCGCCCGTGGCCGCGGCGGTCGTGGGCGATCACGCGGTAGCCGTGCTGCAGGAAGAACAGGAGCTGGGTGTCCCAGTCGTCGGCGGACAGGGGCCAGCCGTGGCTGAAGACCAGGGGTTGGCCCGATCCCCAGTCCTTGTAGAAGATCTCCGTGCCGTCGGACGTCGTGATCGTGCCCATGTGACCCTCCGGGAGTTCGGAAACGGTCATCCGAGACTAAGCGGGCACGGACGCGCTGCCTACGCTCAGCCGGCGGAGACCCGCTGCCGCGCGAGCTCCACGACCCGGCCGGCGTTGAGGGTCCAGCCGACCCCGAACACCCGTGGGCTGATGAGGTGGTCCCCCTTCGGGTCCCACATGCGCTCCTTGAACCGGGCGAACGTCGGCAGCCGGAAGTCGTAGGGCACGAAGCCGACCACCTTGCCGTTCCACGTGCGTTCGTCCTCGGGCGTGCGCAGCTCCTTGACGACGGCGGCGACCGCGAGCGCCACGGTCAGCAGCCGGACCAGCTTCTGCAGGTCGAAGCCGGCGTGTTCCTTGTCGTGCTCGGTCATCGTGACTCCTCGGTGGGTGCGTGCTCGGTGCCCAGCACCTCGCGCAGCCTCGTCGCGAAGGCCTCGGGCTGCCCCGGCATGCCGAACTCGTCGCCGAGGAAGCCGCCGTGGTTGCTGGGGAAGACGGCCAGCTCCAGGCCGAGCTCGTCGGCGAGCGCGGCCGAGCTGCGCCAGGTGAGCGTGCCCGTGCTCTCGATGCCGGCGGCGACCACCACGCGCGTCGGCGCGGCGGTCAGCGCGGGCACGTCCGGCTGGTAGGAGGTGACGGCGTTGGAGACGCCGGAGAGCAAGGGGTCGGCGCGCCCGCCGTCGTCGGTGGACGGCAGCCCGAACGCGGAAGGGTCGGGCAGCTCCGAGCCGAAGTCGTCCGTGAGCTCGCCCTGCCAGGACGTGAGCGCGATGAAGGCCGCCATCCCGGCGCCCCACCCGCTGCGGTGGTACGCGTCCTGCACCCGCTTCTCTGCCGCGAACGCCTGCTGCGCGTCGGGCAGCACGCCCAGCAGTGGCGGCTCGTGCGCGACGAACGTGCGGACGTCGTCCGGGTGGGTGGTCACCAGGTGCAGGCCGGTGACGGCGCCGCCGCTGCTGCCCAGGAGGTCGACCGTCCCCCCGAGCTCGCCGATCAGCCGGTGCAGGTCCTCCGCCTGCTGCTGCGGGGTGTTCGTCGTCTCCCCGTCGGTCCGCGTGCTGCGGCCGAGGCCACGCGGGTCGTAGGTGACCACGGTCCGGTCCGGGAAGAAGGACGCGAGCGTCCCGAAGCCGGACGCGTCCATGGGCTGGCCGATCAGCAGGAGCGGCGGGGTCCCGTCCGCGGTCGGGAGCGGACCGCGCACGTCGTAGACCAGGGTCGCTCCGGGCACGTCCAGGGTCTCGGTCGTCATGGTGCTCCTCGGGAGGTGGACGCGGGGTCCTGCCAGTATCGGCGCCCGAGCGGGTCGCGGTCGAGGGTCAGGGCAGCAGGAGACGCACCGCCTGGGTGGTGGCGCCGCTGCTCAGCGACCAGGTGCCGTCGTCGGTCGGGGTCAGCGTCCACGTGGCGCAGCCGCTGCGGACCAGCCGCAGGTCGGCGGCCAGGCACCCGCCCGAGCCGTGGCGCCCGCCGGTGTCGGCCGACCGGACCGTGTATCCGGCGGTCCCCGCGACGGCGTCGAAGAGCCAGGTCTGGCACGCGCGCTCGTGGCGCTCCTGGAACGTCGCCGTCCCGGTGCGGCACCGCGCGGTGCCGAGCGTCTCCGTCTGGCTCGTGGGGCTGGCGAGCAGCACCGCCCCGACGGGCTCGAACCGGACCTGCTGGTCGGCGCTGCCGGTCGGGGAGCTGATCGCGACGTTGCTGCCGGCGACCGGTCCGCCCTGCACGGTCCACACCCGGTTGCCGGGCAGGATGCTGGCGATCGTCGTCCACCCGTCGCCGGCCGCGGTGAGGCTCCACCGCTGGCAGTCGTTGTTCGGCAGGAACCCGAGCCAGCCCCACTGCGCCACGTTGCCGCCGTCGACGTTGGTGCAGGCGGCCACCTCGGCCACGTTGTTGCTGAACCGGTTGAGGATCCGGGTGCCGGTGCCCCGGTCGGACAGCTGCCACTGCTGGCACGCGTTGTCGAGGTCGGTCCAGAGGGCGATGTTGGCACCCTCGTAACCGCAGCCCGCGTTCTCGACGACCGCGGTGCCGCCGCGCGGCACGATCTGCACGTACGCGTCCCCGTGCCCGATCGAGCGGCTCGGGTTGATCGGGTCGCTGAGCACGGGCCAGCCGTCGCGGCCCCAGGTCAGGGTCCGCACGTTCAGGCGGGGAGCCCCCCCGTCGGTCGCGTCGTAGTAGTGGCTGACGAAGTACCCGGTGCGGCCGTTCCTGTCCATCAGCAGGTCACCGCCGCCCGCACCGACGAACTCGTTGTAGCCGCGCAGGACCTCGGTGCCGCCCTTGCCGTCCAGCAGCGGCACCCCGTCGGCGTCCATGTACGGCCCGGTCAGGCTGGCCGAGCGGCCGACCATGGTCCGGTAGTCGCTCTCGACGCTGCGGCAGCAGTAGTCCCACGAGACGAACAGGTAGTAGTAGCCGTCGTGCCACGCGATGGCCGGGTTCTCCTCGGCGTTGGGCGGGAACTGGCGGCGGGCGATCGCGACCGGCTCCGCACCGGGGGCGGGCGTGCCGGTCGCGGCGTCGAGCGGGACCAGGTGGATGCCGGAGAAGAACGAGCCGAACGACAACCAGGTCGCGCCCTCCTGGTCGGTGACGACGTTCGGGTCGATCGCGTTGAACGTGTCGACGCCCGGCTCCGACCGGATCACGAGCCCCTGGTCCTCCCACTGCGGGTTCGCCAGAGACGGTGAGGTGAGCAGGCCGATCACGGAGTTGTTGGTGCCGAACTGCGAGACCGCGTAGTACAGGCGCCACTCCGTGCCGGACCAGCTGAGGTCGGGCGCCCAGGCGTCGCGCGGGGCCTCCGCCACGCCGAGCTCCTCGAGCACCCAGGCGGGCAGCTCGGTGAGCACCGGCCCCAGCTCCTCCCAGTGCACCAGGTCCCGCGAGCGCTTCATCGGCAGGTACGTGTCGTCGAACGCGGCGTCGCCGGTGATGGCGACGTAGTACCAGCCCTTCTCCTTGACCATCGTCGGGTCGTGCGCGATGGGGTCGACGGGCCGTTCGGCGGTCGGGGGCGCCGGCGGGGTCGCGGTGGCGGCCGACGCCGGGACCACCAGGCCGAGCAGGCTCGCGATCGTCAGCAGGACCAGCCAGAGGGGAGTGCGCTTCATCGGGACGACCTCGTCTTCCACGTCGTTGTGGGTCTTCGCTGAGCTCATCCTGACATTGCTTTACAACGATGTACATCGCGTCCGGATTGTGAGCACTGTCTCTTCTCCACGCGGAAGACCTCCGGGCAACGCCCGTGTTGCGAACGGAGGCTGCAGATCGCCGGCCACCGTCCCTGGAAAGGCCTCCCGTTGTCCGACACTGTCACGCAGCCGAAGCGCCGGCTGCGGCTCCCGTCCTTCTCCGTGCAGGTCCTGCTCGGCCTCGGCCTCGGCATCCTGCTCGGGTGGCTCGCCCTGCAGCTGGGCCCGACCGCCGGTGGCGAGCCGAACTGGCTGACCACCACCCTTGACACCATCGGCGCCTCGTTCGTCACGCTCCTGAAGGCGATCGTGCCGCCGCTGGTCTTCCTCGCCATCGTCGCCTCGATCGCGAACCTCCAGCAGGTCACCAACGCCGCGCGGCTCGCCTGGCAGACCCTGCTCTGGTTCGCCATCACCGCCGCGATCTCGGTGGCCATCGGCATCGGGCTGGGTCTGGTGTTCCAGCCGGGCACCCGCTCGACGCTCAGCCCGGAGGCCGGCAGCGAGGTGGGCACCACGGGCAGCTGGCTCGACTTCCTCAACGGCCTGATCCCCAGCAACTTCCTCGGGCTCGGGGCCAGCACGCAGGCGGCCGACGACGGCACGCTCACCACCGGCATCTCGTTCAACGTGCTGCAGATCGTGGTCCTCGCGATCGTCGTCGGCGTCGCGGCCCTGCGCAGCGGCACGGCCGCCCAGCCGTTCCTCACCTTCGCGCGCTCCGCGCTCGCGGTCGTGCAGAAGATCCTCTGGTGGGTCATCCGCCTCGCCCCGCTGGGCACCCTCGGGCTCATCGGCCGGGCCGTGGCGTCGTACGGCTGGGACCTGCTGGCGCCGCTCGCGACGTTCGCCGCCGCCGTCTACGTGGGCCTCGCGCTCGTGCTCTTCGTCGTCTACCCCGTGATGCTGCGGACCAACGGGCTCGGCATCGGCGGCTTCTTCCGCGGCGCCTGGCCGGCGATCGAGCTCGCGTTCGTGTCGCGGTCCTCCGTCGGCACGCTGCCCGTCACGCAGCGCGTCGTCGAGCGGAACCTCGGGGTGCCTCGCTCCTACGCCTCGTTCGCGGTGCCGCTGGCGGCGACCACCAAGATGGACGGCTGCGCGTCGATCTACCCCGCGATCTCGGCGATCTTCGTCGCGCAGCTCTTCGGCATCGACCTCTCGGTCACCGACTACCTGCTGATCGCGTTCGTGTCCGTGGTCGGCTCGGCGGCCACCGCCGGTCTGACCGGTGCGGTCGTCATGCTCACGCTCACCCTGTCCACGCTCGGGCTGCCGCTGGCCGGTGTCGGCCTGCTGCTGGCGATCGACCCGATCCTCGACATGGGCCGCACGGCCGTGAACGTGGCCGGACAGGCGCTGGTGCCGACGATCGTGGCCAAGCGCGAGGGGATCCTCGACGAGGCGCAGTACGCGTCGGCGTCCGCGGAGGACCTCTTCTCGGACGACGAGCCGGCGACGGCCGATCAGCGGGAGCCCGTCGAGGTCGCCTGACGCGCCCCGGCGCCGACCCGCAGCATGTTCAGGGTCACCAGCTGGTCGGCGGCGCCGCCCCAGTCGACCGCCTCGACGTTGCTGCCGCTGGACCCCGGCGGCCGCCACCACCGCCGCGCGGCGGTCCAGCGGCCGTCGGGTCTCCTGCGGGCGGCGAGCAGGCGGCGCACACGAGCGGTCCGCACGTCCTGGCCGTGACCCGCGCGGCCGAGCACGACCAGGGCCTGCAGCGCGTCGTAGTGCCAGAACGGCGGGACGTGCGGCTCGAGGAACGACGAGTGGATCGATTCTCCGGTGGTCCGTCGGAAGGCGACCTCGTGCGCGAGCAGCAGCTCGGCGGCGGCGTCGGCCGCTCGGCGCGAACGCGGGTCCCCGGTCGCGTCCGCGTGCTCGGCGAGGCCCCACAGGGGTGGCAGCGTCTCGTGGAACGACGAGTGGCTCGCCGCGGGGTGCTTGTCGCAGTTCCACCCCCCGTCGGGCCACTGCCACGTGAGCAGGTGCTCGACCAGGGTGCGCACCCGGGGGTCGGTGTGCAGCCCGAGCCGGCACGCGACCGCGACGGCGTTGCCCTCCTGCGAGGCGCAGCGGCGCGCCCGGCCGTCGATGACGGGCACCTGGGCGAGCCTGCGCGGCTGCGCCCAGCAGTCGAGGACCTCGTCGGCGAGCGCCAGGGCAGGGCCGTGCACCGCCGGGACGCCCAGCTCGACCAGCGACACGAGCCGCCAGTGCGCGCCGGTCCACTTACTGTACGGATGAGCACGGCGGGCGTCCGCGGGCCGGGGCTCGGCCAGCAGGCCCCGGACGAGCGGGCTGGCGAGCGCGCCGTCCAGGTCCACGTCCTCACCCAGCAGGTCGCGGCGGGCCAGCCGCGCGATCGCCGGGTCGCCGTCGCGGAGCAGCCACTGCAGCCCCGGGTCGTCGGCTGCCCGCACTACGCACCGACCCGTCGGTCGATCGCCCGCAGCAGGTCGGCCAGGTTGCGCAGGGGCACGTCCACCCGCAACGCGCCCACTGCGCTCATGGTCGCCAGTATGCCCGCGGAGCCACCGCGCAGGCAGGGGCGTGACAGCGCCCCGGTTCGGAACGCCTGGGTGAGCGCCGGCGTCGGCTGGCACGAGCACCACGAGGACGTCGCGGTCGGCTGCGACGCGTCCTACCGGCCGGGCTACCACGCGCAGTCGATCGAGCACGCCCTGATGCCGGGGTGTGCGGTGCCGCACCTCACTCGAGCAGCGGCACCGCGATCCCCTCGCCCCGGCGCAGCAGGCTGGCGCGCATCACCGCCTGCGTCCCGAAGCGCACGCCGATCGCGTCGACCGCCTGGTCGAGCCCGCCGTGGTCGGGGTGGTCGAGGGGGAGGGCGAGCTGCACGAACTCGTCGGACGACAGGCCGGTCAGCGCGACGCCGACGAGCGTGATGCCGCGCTCGCGGATCAGGGGACCGGCGGCGACCAGGAGGGCCAGGGCCGCGGCCGCGATGTCCTCGGAGGAGTCGGTCCCGGCGGCGAGCGACCGCGACCGCGTCGCCTTGGTGTAGTCCTCGAACCGCAGACGCAGGACGACGGTCCGGGCGATCCGGTCCGCCTTGCGCATCCGGCGGCAGACGCGGTCGACGAGGCCCAGGAGCGACGCCCGGACGTGCTCAGGATCGTGCGGTCCGTGCCCGAGGGCGCGCTGCGCGCCGATGGAGCCGCGCGACTGCCGCACCACCACGCGGGCGGGCGTCAGGCCGTGCACGACCGCGTACAGGTGGCTGCCGGCCGCGGGACCCAGGCTGCCGGTCAGCACCGAGCGGGGGAGCGCGGCGACGTCGCCGGCGGTGAACAGTCCGTACGCGTGCAGCTTGGTCGCCGTGACCTCGCCGACGCCCCAGAGCAGCTCGACCGGGAGCGGGTGCAGGAACGACTCCTCGTCGGCGGGGAGGACCAGCAGCAGCCCGTCCGGCTTGGCCACCCGGGACGCCACCTTGGCCAGGAACGGTGTCCGGGCCACGCCGACGGTGATGGGCAGCCCGACGACGTCGCGGACCTGCGCGCGCAGTCGCGCCGCGATGTCGACCGGGGCCACGTCGATCCGGTGCAGGCCGGCCACGTCGAGGAACGCCTCGTCGATCGAGACGCCCTGGACCATCGGCGTCGTCTGCCGGAAGAGCTCGAACACGGCCCTGCTGGCCTCGACGTAGGCGTCGAAGCGCGGCCGGACCGTGATGAGGTCCGGGCACAGCGCGCGCGCCTGCCGACCGCCCATCGCCGTCTTCACTCCCCGGCGCTTGGCCTCGTACGAGCACGCCAGCACCACGCCACCGCCGACCGCGACCGGGCGGTTGCGCAGGCGCGGGTCGTCGCGCTGCTCGACCGAGGCGTAGAACGCGTCGAGGTCGGCATGCAGGATGGTGGAGCGCACGAACACATGTTCGAACGTACCTCTGACACTAGGGTGCCGTCATGCACCGGATCCTGCTGCGCGAGGTCATCATCGACGCCCCGGCGGGGGACATCGACGCGGTCACGGCCTTCTGGTCGGGCGCGCTCGCGGCGACGCCGCACCCGGTCCCGGGCGAGCCGTTCGTCGCGCTGCGGGACGCGTCCTCGCTGCCGCACGTCGCGACGCAGGACATCGGGGACGACGACGTACCTCGGTTCCACCTCGACATCGAGACGGACGACCTCGAGGCCGAGATCGCGCGGCTGGAGGGCCTCGGCGCGACCGTGCGGGCGCGCTACGACGACTACGCCGTCATGGCCGACCCGGTCGGGCTGCTGTTCTGCCTGCTGCCGCCGGTCTCCGAGGAGTTCGCGACGCGCGCGAAGATGGTCTGAGCGCCGTTCAGTCGTAGAACGGGGGCAGGAGGTCCGAGGCGTCGTCCGTGCGGTCGACCACGACGGTCCCGCACTCCTTCGTCTGCTCGCGTTCTGCTGCCAGTCGCCACCACGGTGCGTTCACGTCATCGATCGTCCTCCTGAGTCCGTCTCGGCATGTGGGACGTAGGGCCTGTCAGTCCCAGAGGTACGCCGGACGCAGCTCGGCGACGCTGCCCGGTCCGGCGAACTGGGCGGCGATCTCCTCCGCCCGCTCCCGTGATGCGCAGTCCAGCAGGAAGAACCCCGCCAGGTGCTCCTGGGTCTCCGCGTAGGGGCCCTCGCTGGCCAGCGACGTCCCGCTGCGCCAGCGGTGCACGGTCGCCGACGCCGGGTCGGCCAGCGCCTCTGCGGTGACGAGCTCGCCGCTGGCCGAGATCTCGGCGAGCAGGGTGTCGAAGTCCCGGTCCATCGCCTCGTGCTCGGTGGCGGACAGGGCGCGGCCCTCGTCGGTGAACCGTGACGTCGGGTGCGCCCACGGCTTGGCGTCGGCGTGGATGAGGATCAGGTACTTCACGGTGACCTCCTGGTCGGGCGGGTGCTGTCGGGGGGATGACGCGCACGGGTTCAGGTTCTCGACACGTCCTGGTCGAACCCGTGGTGCAGGTCGCCGCACTCGACCTCCGCGACGCCGTGCTCCACCAGGTAGCCGCGGGCGCCGCGGTCGCCGTGCAGCGTCTGGGCGAGCGGCGCCCAGTGCTCGGCGCCGATGAGCACCGGGTGACCCGGCCTCCCGCCGTAGACCGCCTGCCGCAGCGGTCCCGGGGCGTCGAGCAGCCTGCGGACCACGCCGACCGGGGTGTCGGGCAGGTCGACGAGCGTCACGACGACCGCGTCGCCCGCGGCGTGGGCGAGCCCGGCGCGCAGCGACTCGCCGATCCCGTCGGCCCAGCGCTCGGCGACGACCGCGGTGATGCGCGCGTCGTCGGGCACGAGGGCGCGGGCCTCGTCGGCGGCGGCCCCCAGGAC
>NZ_CAURTV010000006.1:0-93092 GCF_963527515.1 uncultured Cellulomonas sp.
CTCGAGGGCTACGCCGAGCTGGTCGAGGCCGTCGACCGGGTCGGTCCGACCGCCGCGCTCGAGCCCCTGCACGCCGCCGCCGCCCGCCTCGTGCGCACGCTCGTCCCCGGGTGGCAGGACGTGTGGACGCGCACCGTGCAGGCCGAGGCCGAGGCGACCGCCGCCGCGCTCGACGGCCTGGTCCGCGGCGTCGCACCGCACCTGGGTCGGGGGTCGGTGACGACGATCGACCCCGCTCCGTCGCCGCGCCGGTACGGCATGTGCGGTCGACTGCAGACCTGGCCCACGCTGCCCGGCTGAGCTACTTCGCCTGGTCGTAGCTGTCGGCCACGGTCACGTTGAGCGCGAAGTCGACAGGCGTGTCTCCGAACAGCAACCGCCCCGCCTCCACCGCCGACTCGCGCACCGCGGCAGCAACCTCGTCGGCGACGTCGGCAGGCGAGTGCACCATGACCTCGTCGTGCAGGAAGAACACCAGGTGCGGCCGGCCCTCCATCGCCAGCAGCCGACGCCGCAGCGACGCCATCCAGCACAGTGCCCACTCCGCGGCGGTCCCCTGCACGATGAAGTTCCGCGTGAACCGCCCCCAGTCGCGGCCGCGTCGGCGGGCGGCGCGGACGTCGTCGGCCCCCGCTCCCTCCGCCGAGGCGGCGGCGTGCTCGGCCTGCCAGGCGGCGTCGGGACGCGGGGACGTGCGGCCGAGCCAGGTGGCGACGACGTCGCCGCGCTCCCCGGCGCGGGCGCCCGCCTCGACCAGCGCGACGGCGTGCGGGTAGGCCTTGGTGAGGCGCGGCATGAGGACCGCGGACGGGCCGGTGGTGGCGCCGTAGATGGCGCCGAGCATGGCGTACTTGGCCTCGGACCGGGTCTCGACGATGCCTGCGTCGACGACGCCCTGGTACAGGTCGGCCTGCCGACCGGCCGCGGCCATGGCGCTGTCGCCGGACATCGCGGCGAGCACCCGGGGTTCCAGCTGGGCGGCATCGGCGACGACGAGCTTCCACCCCGGGTCGGCACGCACCGCCGCGCGGATGCTCGCGGGCAGCTGGAGCGCACCGCCGCCGCTCGTCGCCCAGCGTCCCGTGACCACCCCGCCGGGCACGTAGTCGGGGCTGAACCGGCCGTCGTGGACCCACGCCTCCATCCACGCCCAGCCGTTGGCGCTGAGCAGGCGCGACAGCTTCTTGTACGCCAGCAGCGGGTCGCGCACGGGGTGCTCGAGCGCCTTGATCTCCCAGGTGCGGGTCGACTCGACGTCGCAGCCGGCCGCCCGCAGCCCGCGCAGCAGGTCCGGCTGGGAGTCGAGGTTCAGTGACGGTTGCCCGAGCGCGTCGCGGACCTCCTCGGCCATGGCCTCGACCTTGGCCGGGCGCCCGCTGCGGGATCGCGGTCCCAGCAGGTCGGTGAGGAGTGCATCGTGCGTCTCGACGCTCCACGGCATGCCGTCGTGCTGCATCTCGGCCGCGATGAGCGCCCCGGTCGACTCGGCCGCGAGCAACAGGCGGAGCCGGCCCGGCTCGTCGGCGCCCGCAACGGCCGCGAGCTGACGCTGGAGCTCGTCCAGCGGGTCGGCGGCGACCATCGGGCTCGGCTCGTCGAACAGGCTGCCCTCGACGGGAGCCGGTGTGCGGGGTCCGTCCCACGGGCCGGCGGGCGCCGTGGCGAGGGCTGACGACTGCGCGTAGACGCTCCGGCGCAGGATCGCGTGGCAGAGGCGCAGGTCATGGCAGCGCTCGACGCGGACGCCGGCCGCCAGCAGCGGGGGATAGCGGCGGGCGGTGTCGTCCCAGACCCAGCGCGGGCGGTCGCGTTCCCGCTCGCGGACGACCGAGGCGAGTTTGTCGGTCTGCACCTCGACTCGACCGAGCGGTTTGCCGTCGTCGGTGAGGTCCTGCAGGGCGACGACGCCGGAACGCGACGGGTCGTCGGAGAGCAGGATCAGGGGCACGACTCATCGTCGCAGGCCGAGAGGCTGCCACAAGAGTCGGGTTGCCGCCTTGTTGACAATCTGCTCAAACGTCGAAGCGCATGGCCATTAAGTGTTCGAGCGTTCCGAGCCGTCAGCCGGCCGTCAACCGCGAACCGTTTGGCGCTCATGCCGGTCTTGGCCGTCCTCCAGCCACCGCAATTCCACGTCCCACTGGCGCAGCGTGCCCATGTGCATCAGGAGTGGGAACTCGATTGTTGCCCCAGGGGCGAGGCGCCCCACCTCGTCCGCGCCGTAGAGTTGAGGCAAATCCTCATTCTCGTCAGCTTCTCCTGCGATTAGCCTGAGTGTTAATGCCTCGGCTGCGGCAGTGCCGCGGTTCTCCACGCGTAGCCAGTGCTTGCTTCGGTATCGGGGCGTTCCGCTCTTGCTGAAGCCGGAAATCTCCCGCTCGCTTTGAACGCTTGCAACGAGTTGCGACGCCGGCCCCGGCGCCGCAACGATCGAGGGTGCTGCGTCTAGCGGAATGGCGGCTCCAGAATCCTCGCGGACCACCCGAGTCAGGCTAGCCGTTACCTTTCTCCACAACTCGTTCTCGTCGGCGTACGAGTCGAAGAGCCCGCGGGTCCGGACGCTCTTCTTGAAAGCCTCCAGCGCGGAATATTGCTTGATGTCTACGCTGCTGGGCAGAACGGGCTCGTCCGAGAAGTAGAGCAGAACGCGCTTACCCGCAGCAATGAATGACTCGATTTCTTCCACCGTGCCCGACGCAGCCTCGCCGGTGCTCGAGCCCAGACGGGTCCAGAACGTTCCGATAAGGATGTCGGCACGATCTACGACCTGTCGATTGACAATGGATTGGGGTCGGTCGCCCATCTCCGGTGTGGCGTCATGCTCCCACATCGCTGGCATGAGCACCGTGCCCGAGCTCTCCGAGTGCAAGCTATTCCAGTCCCATATCAGTTCCCGCAGGAGTGTCCGGACCTTGCCCGTATCGCCGGGCGACGCGATAAGTACACGCAATACCCGTGCGTCAAACACCACTCTTCCTCCTCGAGTCGGCAGGACGTGCACGCCCGCGCGCCCTTCGAGGCGCTCTGCGGCAGGCAGTCTGTTGAGAGGCTAGTGACTCCTGGAGAGATCTCGGGCGGAATGGCGTTCTGCCGGGTTTCCGCCTGTCCCACCGCAGCGCGGTCCCTACGCCCTCAACCCGCCGACGACTCGGCCGGCCACCCCCGTGAACTCCCCGGTCAGCATGGGCATCGCCTCGGCGATCGCGGCCCGCACGGACGGCAGCTCCAACGACGCCGCATGATCCGCAGCCGACTCCCACACCTCCGACACCGCGATCAGGTCGTCGTCGTCATCCACCACCGACACCACGTACGACCGGCACCCGACCGCCGCGAGCGCAGACACGTCCCGCAGCAGGATCGCCACCACCTCAGCGCGCCGTTCGGGCAGGGTCCGCATGGTTCCCACATACGAGTGCGTCATCGTCGAGAGCTCCGCATCGCCGCCTTCACGGTCACCGCGGAACCGTCCGGCGCGGTCCCGTCCGCCAGCGCCGCGTACTCCGCGGACCCCACCGCGTACACCGCCAAGCGCCCGTCGGCGTCGGCATGAATCCCCCAGCCGTACCGCTTCCCGAGGTCGCTGGACCGCAGGCAGGCGCGGGGCGTCGCATAGAAGGTGGCCCACTCGTCGGGCGAGGCGCCGTGGCGCGCCGCCCACACCTGGAAGATCACGTCGGACGACCGCATCGTGTAGGGCGACGAAGCGATCAGCGAGAAGGTTTGCGCGGCCACGGTCGACCCGGACGGCTCCACGCCGGCGACGGCCGAGGTGTCCGGCGCGATGGTGATGAAGGTGGACGTGTAGTCGACGCTCTCCATGTGCCAGACGCTAGACCGAGCCACCGACAGCCGTCAGGCGCCGCCGGCGCGGTCGGCCCGCAGGCTCTGGTACCGGTCGACGTCGGCGGTCGTCAGCCAGGTCAGCCGCTCGTCGGCGGTCTCCAGCGCGGTCTCCGTCAGCGCGTAGATCTCCACGCAGTACGGCACGTCCTGGTAGCAGTGGACCGTGAACGACGCGTCGGCGCCCTTGTAGCCGGCGAAGCTCCCCAGGAACTCGGTCGTGTGCGCGTCCGAGTCCGGCGATCCTTCGTCGGGAGGGACCTCCGGCTCGCCCTCGGACACGGTGGCCTCGCGCCAGAACTGCAGCGCCGCGTCGGTCGTCGTGAAGCGGGAGATGACGACGTCGGCCGTGAGGTCCAGCCACCCGCAGACGTATGCGTCCTCGGCCTCGGGGTACTCGCTCTTGCGGAGCCGGTCGCAGTCGGCGACGACGACCTGGTCCGGGTCGACCGCCCACATGGCGCCCGTGAGCCCTTCGAGCGGGAGGCAGGACGGCGTCGGCGGGAGGTCGTTCCAGCAGGCCTCGGTGGTGGCGTCGTCGGCGACCGGTGTGTCGAGCAGCCGCAGGACGGCGAGGCTGGCCGCGACGGTCCCGGCGACGAGCACCAGCCCGGCTGCGATCCCGGCGACGACCCAGCGGGACGTGCCAAGCGCCATGGGACCTCCTCGACGTTGCGGAGAACCTACAGGCTCCCGACAGGCACCCGGCTCATCGGGAAGATCCACGGCCCGTCGGCCAGCGACGACTCCAGCGGCACCTTCGACCGCACGGAGGAGTACCCGAGCGCGGTGTAGTACCCCACGTTGTCCGGCTTGGTGGTCTCCAGGTAGGACGGCCCGGACGCGGAGTCGATCAGGCCGAAGACCGTCGCCATCAGCCGCTTGCCGCGGCCGGCGCGCTGCAGGTCGGGCCGGACGCCGAGCGCCTCGACGTACCAGGCGTCGCAGGGCACGCCGGACGCGGTGACGTCGCCGAACCGGATGATGCCCAGGCTGTGCTCGCGCGTGTTCACGGCGATCCGTGCGATCCGCAGGCCCTGCCGCCACCAGCGCAGCGGCGTCATGGGGTAGGTGCCGGGCGGGTACAGGGCGATCGCCCCGGTGACCGTGCCGTTCAGGCGGGTGACGAAGGCGTGCCCGTACCGCACGGCGTCGGACAGGGTCATCCGGTAGAGGGCTCGCAGCTCGCGCTCGCGGCGGGCACGGACGGGGAAGAGGTGCACGAACCCGGGGTCCTCGGCCAGCGCCGCGGCGAGCACGGTCGCCGCTTCGGCGATGTCGGCGGCGCGAAGCGTTTCGACGGTGTCGGGCGGAGGTGCGGCGGGCATGTCGCGCATCCTCTACGGGACATGCGTCCAGATGCAACCCGAACGGGTGACGCACTGCTGCTGACCTGCACTAACGCTTACCGGGCTGTCAGTGCGTCCTTCAGCTTCACCCGACCGCCGCTGCGCAGCACCGCGTTCGAGTACACCCGCCCGGCCAGCCACACCAGCACCGGGACCAGCGCCAGCGAGAGCGCGAGCGACAGGGCGACCTCCCACGCCGCCACCTCGCCGAGGGCGATCCGCATGGGCATGAGCATCGGCGAGCAGAACGGGACGTAGGACAGCCCGACGAACAGCGGGTTGGTCGGGTCCCACGGCCCGATGGTCACACCGACCAGGTACGGGATCATCATGAGCGTCAGCACCGGGGCGGTCACCGAGCCGACGTCCTCCTGCCGGGACACCAGCGCGGCCAGCGCGCCGAGCGCCAGCGCGTACATGGTGAACCCGACGACGAACCAGATCACCACCCACAGCGCGGTGACGCCGAGGTTGATCGAGCTGGCGTCGAGCAGCCCCAGGGCCAGCGCCGTCCCCGCGCCCGCCCCGACGACGAGCACCACCTGGGTCAGGCCGATGACGCCGATGCCCAGCACCTTGCCGGCCATGAGCTGCCACGGCCGCACGGTCGCCAGCAGCAGCTCGACCACGCGGCTCGACTTCTCCTCGACGACGCCCTGCGCCACCAGCTGCCCGGCGGTCATGAGCGAGATGAACAGGAGGATCCCGGACAGGAACCCGGCGACGATCTGCCCGGCGTCGCGCTCCGGCTCGGGCTCCAGCGCGGTGACGTCCGGGGCGGCCTGCGCGATCGCGCGGCCGACCTCGCCGGCATCGCCGCCCAGCCCGGTGATGGCCGAGGACAGCGCCTCCTGCTGCGCGAGCGTCGCGAACACCCCGATGAGCTGCTCCGGCATCGACGTCTGGACCGTGACCTCGAGCGGGTCGGTGGACGTGACGAGCGCGACCAGCGTCCCGTCGGTCAGCAGCGCCTCGCCGTCGTCGGCGGACGACACCTCCTGCGTCTCCACCGTGACCCCGATGACCGCCGCCGTGGCGACCAGCTGCTCGGCCGCCGACGACGCCGCGGGCAGCACGCCGACGTGCTGCGTGGGGTCCGACCGGGACTGCGTGAAGTCGAGGATCACCCCGCCCAGCACGACCGCGGCGACCAGGGCGATCGTCGTCCAGATGAACGCCTTGGAGCGGAACCGGGTGCTGATCTCCCGCCCGGCCACCAGGCGCACGGCGGCACCGTCGGAGATCTCGACGAGGTTCGGGCGCTGGCTCATGCGGACACCGTCTCCCGCTCGGCCGCGACGGCGTCGGTGGTCACGACGTGCCGGTACAGCTCGGTCAGGGAGGGCCGCAGCAGGCTGAACTCGTGCACCGGCCCGCTGGCCATCGCGGCCCGCAGGAGCTCCTGGTCCACGCCGTCCGCCGACTGACCCCGCACCTCGACCACCGACCGCCTGCCGTCCGTCGAGACGACGCGGGCCGACGGCACCGCGGAGACCCACGACGCCGCCGGCGGGCCGTCGACCACCCACCGTCTGTCGTCGGTCCGGCGCAGCTCCTCGATCCCGCCGAACTTCACCATCGACCCGCTCTTGATGATCCCCACCCGGTCGCACAGCGACTCGACCAGCTCGAGCTGGTGCGACGAGAACAGCACCGGGACGCCGGCCGCGGCCTGGTCGCGCAGCACCCCGCTCATCACGTCGACCGCCACGGGGTCGAGGCCGGAGAACGGCTCGTCCAGCACCAGGATGTCGGGGGAGTGCACCAGCGCGGCGGCCAGCTGCACGCGCTGCTGGTTGCCGAGGGAGAGCTTGAGGATCTCGTCGGCACGACGCTCCGCGATGCCGAGCACCTCGGTCCACCGCTCCATCGACGCCTTGGCCGACGCGGTGTCCAGCCCGTGCAGCTTGGCCAGGTAGACCAGCTGGTCGCTCACCTTCATGCGCGGGTAGAGGCCTCGCTCCTCGGGCATGTACCCGATGCGGCGTCGGATCCCGAGGTCGATCGGGCGGCCGTCCCACTGCACCTCGCCCGAGTCGGCCTCCAGCACGCCCAGCACGATCCGCATGGCCGTCGACTTGCCCGCGCCGTTGGAGCCGACGAAGCCGACGATCTCCCCGCCGCGCACCTCCATGGACAGGTCGCGCAGCGCGCGGACGGTGCCGTAGGTCTTGTTCAGGGACTCCATCGTCAGCGCGGGCATGGGTCGATCCAAACAGAGACCACCGACCCGCGGCGACACCCGTGTCAGTGCTCTGTCCTAGTGTCCGGATCGTGCACCACCTGTCCCGTGCCGACGCCCGCCGGATCGCGGTGCGCGCCCAGTGGCTGACCGCCGACCGGCCGACCGACCTGCACGAGACCGTGCGGCACCTGACCTTCCTCCAGCTCAACCCGACCGCCGCGATCGCCCCCAGCGCCGACCTGGTCCTCTGGAGCCGGCTGGGCTCCGCGTACGACCCGCAGGACCTGACGGATGCCCTCGACGAGCAGAGCATCATCGAGTTCCGGGGCATGCTGCGGGTCGCGCAGGACATGGCCCTGTACCGCGCCGAGATGGCCGTGTGGCCCGGCGTCGGCCCCCGCGTGAAGGACTGGCAGCGCGGCAACCGGCAGTGGGTCGCGGACAACGAGGCCTGCCGCCAGGACGTCCTCGAGCTGCTGCGCGCCGACGGTCCGCTGCCCATCAGCGAGCTGCCCGACACGTGCGTGCGGCCGTGGAAGTCCTCCGGCTGGAACAACAACCGCAACGTCACCATGCTGCTGGGTCTCATGGTCCAGATGGGCGACGTCGCACCCGCCGGCGGCACCGGCCGCGACCGGCTCTGGGACCTGGCCGAGCGCGTCTACCCGCCGGACCCGCCGATCCCGCTGGAGGAGGCGTACCGGATCCGCGACGAGCGCCGGCTCGCCGCCCTCGGCATCGCCCGCTCGAAGGGGCCCGAGCAGCCGGTCGAGCCGCTCGACGTCCGCGAGGTGGGCGAGCCCGCGACCATCGACGGCGTCCGCGGCGAGTGGCGTGTGGATCCGGCCCTCCTCGATGCCGGCCCGTTCGAGGGTCGCGCCGCCCTGCTCTCCCCGTTCGACCTGCTGCTGTACGACCGCAAGCGCATGACCGACGTCTTCGAGTTCGACTACATCCTCGAGATGTTCAAGCCGGCCGCCGCACGACGCTGGGGCTACTACGCGCTGCCGGTCCTGTACGGCGACCGCCTGGTGGGCAAGCTCGACGCGACCGCCGACGTCAAGGCCGGCGTGCTGCGGGTCCACGCGGTGCACGAGGGCGACCCGTGGGACGCCGCCACCCGTGCGGCCGTCGATCGGGAGATCGACGACCTGGCACGGTGGCTGGAGCTGGACCTGCGGCGGTCCTAGCTGCGCGACGCGTCGAAGGCCGCGCGGTGGCGGTCGATCTCGTCGGCGTTCTCCTGGCTCCACGCCACCAGCTCCAGCACGGGGCGCAGCAGCGTGTGCCCCAGCGGGGTGAGCTCGTACTCGACCCTGGGCGGCACCACTGGGTAGACCTCACGGTGCACGAGCCCGTCGCGCTCCAGGTGCCGCAGCGTCAGGGTGAGCATCCGCTGGGAGATCCCGTCGATGCCGCGCAGCAGGGTGGTGAACCGCTGCGGTCCGGTCTGCAGCATGCCGAGGATGAGCAGGCTCCACTTGTCCCCGATCCGGTCCAGCAGGCTTCGCACCTGGGCGCCCACCGAGTCCGCCCCGCAGCTGACCCGGGGCAGGCCGGCGTCGTCGTAGGTCACCGGCAGGTGCATGCGTCCTCCCTCAGGCACATCTCTGTGCCCCCTTGTGCTTCGCGCTTACTGTTCCCCATGATGCGGTCAGGCACAACTAGTAACCCACTTCGTCAGAGAGAAGCCCCATGAACCTCGCCCTCTGGGTCGTCGCCGGACTCCTCGCGGCCGTCTACCTCGGCGCCGGCCTGATGAAGGCCACGCAGCCGAAGGAGAAGCTCCGGAAGAACCTGCCGTGGGTCGACGACTTCTCCGCCCGGACGGTGCGGTTCATCGGCGTCGCGGAGATCGCGGGCGCGCTCGGACTGGTCCTCCCGCAGCTCACCGGCATCGCCCCCGTGCTCACGCCGATCGCCGCGGTCGGCCTGGTGATCGTCCAGGCGCTGGCCATCCGCACGCACCTGCGGCGCGGAGAGAAGCAGGTGCTCCCGGCCAACGCCGCACTGCTTCTGCTCGCCCTCTTCGTGGCGGTCGGCCGGCTCGCGGGCCTCTGACCCACGGGCGCCCGCGAGAACGGCAGTTCCCCGCGAGAACGGCAGGTGCACGTGCCGGTGTCGCGGGGAAACGGCCGGGGGAGGCCGCGCGCCCCCCGGCGCCCCAGCCGGGGGCGCCGACGCGCCGACCCCGGGGGCCCCCGCCCTCCCTGCTTGTCCCCGGGACACCGGCCGGTCCACGGGCGGGTCTCGCGGGGAACTGCCGTGGTCAGGCCTCGCGCACCACGGCGACCGAGCCGGGTGCGACGACGAGCAGACCGTCGGTCACCGGGGCGTCGCGCAGCAGCTCGTGCCCCGACGCCGGCACCGTGACCTCGTCGGCCGTGTGGTTGAGGACGAACAGCCACGACCGGCCGTCGTCGGCCCAGCGGCGGACCGCCTCGACGCCCTCGGGCCCGGGCGTCAGGCCCGCCTCCTCGATCAGTGCGTCGGTGACGCCCTGGAGCCCCTCGGCGTCCAGCCGCGTCGCCAGGTACCAGGCGGCACCCGCACCGACCGGTCGACGGGTCAGAGCCGGCCAGCCCGCAAGGTCGCCGTCGGCGAACCGACGGACCGCCTCGGTGCCCGGCGCCAGGTGCATCTGCTCCGACCAGACGTCGGCCGGGGTGCCGTCGTCCAGCGTCACCACCTCGCCCTCCTGCAGCGCCCAGATCTCCTCGCTGCGCACCCCCAACAGATCCCGGAACGCGCCGGGGTAGCCGCCGAGGCGGATGTGGTCGTGCTCGTCGGCGATGCCCGAGAAGTACGTGACCAGGACGGACGCACCGTCGGCGGCCGCCTGGGCGAGGTTCGCCGCGTCGGCGTCGGACACCAGGTAGAGCGTCGGCACGACGACGAGCGCGTACCCGGACAGGTCCGCCGACGGCCGCACGATGTCCACGGTCACGTTCCGCTGCCAGAGCGCGCGGTAGTGCGCCAGCACCCGGTCCGGGTAGGTCACCGCGGCGGACGGGTGGCTGTCCAGCTCGGTGCCCCACCACGCGGGGTAGTCGAAGACGATCGCGGCCTGCGCGCGGACGCGCGACCCCTCGACCTCGCTCAGTGCCGTCAGCGCGTCCCCGAGCGCGACCGTGCTCCGCCACACGTCGGTGTCGGTCCCCGCGTGCGGCAGCATCGCCGAGTGGAACTTCTCCGCGCCCGCGGCGGACTGGCGCCACTGGAAGAACATCACCGCGTCGGCCCCGCGAGCCACGTGCGCCAGCGAGTGGCGGATCATCTCGCCCGGGCGCTTGGTGCGGTTGCGGGGCTGCCAGTTCACCGCGCTGGTCGAGTGCTCCATGAGCATCCACGGGTCGCCGCCGGCCACCCCGCGCGTGAGGTCGGCGCTGAAGGAGAGCTCGACGTGCGCCTCGGGGTCGTGCGCCCGGGTGTAGTGGTCGTTGGCGATGACGTCGAGGTCGTCCGCCCAGGAGAAGTAGTCCATCCACTTGGTGCCGGTGGAGAGCATCAGGTTGGTGGTCGTCGGCACGTCAGGCGTGACCTCGCGCAGCACGTCCCGCAGCGCGCGGTAGTGGACCAGCAGCTCGTCGGAGCTGAACCGCGCGAAGTCCAGCTGCTGCGTCGGGTTCGGGTAGGTCGGGGCGCTGCGCGGGGGCAGCACCTCGTCGAAGTCGTCGTACCGCTGCGACCAGAAGGCGGTGCCCCACGCGTCGTTCAGCGCCTCGACCGTCCCGTACCTCGCTTCGAGCCAGCGGCGGAAGGCGGCCGCGGCGTCGTCGGAGAAGTCGTGCGGGACGTGGCAACCGAGCTCGTTGTCCACGTGCCACAGGGCCAGCGCCGGGTGCTGTCCGTAGCGCTCAGCCATCGTGCGGGTCATCCGCAGGACGTACTCGCGGTAGGCAGGCGACGACACCCGGTACGCCTGCCGGCCGCCCGGGTGCAGCACCGTGCCGTCCGCCAGCACGGGCAGGAACTCCGGGTGCTTCCGCGTGAGCCACGGGGGAGGGCTGGCCGTGGCCGTCGCCAGCGCGACCTTGATGCCGGCCTGGTGCAGCCGGTCGAGGATGTCGTCCAGCCAGCCGAAGTCGAACGACCCCTCACGCGGCTCCAGCTGCGCCCAGCTGAAGATGCCGACGCTGACCAGCGTGACGCCGGCCTGCTGCATGAGCTCGACGTCCTCGACGCGGGTGGCCAGGGGCCACTGCTCGGGGTTGTAGTCGCCGCCGTACTGGATCATGAGGTCCTCGTCGCTGGTCGCAGGTCTTCGATGCCGTGCAGGAAACCGTCGCGCAGGGCGCTGCCGGGCGCCAGGTCCGCCTTGGTGACCGGCCGGCCCAGGGATGCCGACGCGTAGATGGCGGTCACCAGCTCCAGCGACCGGTGCGGCTCCGCGGCCACCGGCGGCAGGGGCTCGCCCGCGCGGAGGGCTGCATAGACCGCGCGCAGCAGCGGGGTGTGCCCGGAGGGCTCGTCGTCGGCAGGCAGGGTCCAGGACGCCGGCGCCTCCACCGGTGCGCTGCCGGTCCGGTCCGGCGCCGGGGTGAGCCGCCACGCGCGGGCGTCGTGCCCGTACAGGTGCTCGACCTCGACCGTGCCGAGCGTCGTGTCCACCCGCACGTAGCTGCTCTGGCGGGGGGCGAGCGCGGTGGTCAGCACGGACACGATCGCGTCGTTGGCGAACCGGATCACCGCGGTCGACGTGTCCTCGGTCTCGATGTCGCGGTCCAGCCGGAACGCGCGCGCGTCGACCTCGGCCCAGTCGCCCAGCAGGAACCCGAGCAGGTCGAGCTGGTGGATGCCGAGCCCCAGCAGCGGCCCGCCGCCCTCCGTGGCCCACCTCCCGCGCCACGGCACCGCGTAGTAGTCCTCCTGCCTGCGGTACCAGAGCGTGTGGCAGACGCCGACGAGCGGACGCCCGAGCGTGCCGTCCGCCAACAGCTTCTGCACGTGTCCGACGGCGGTCCCGGTGCGCTGCTGGAACACCACGGCGTACTCGCGGCCGGCCTCGCGGGCCACCTCGAGCACCGCGTCCAGGTCCGCCAGCGACAGGACGGGCGGCTTCTCGCACACCACGTGCGCGCCGGCGCGCAGGGCGGCGATCGCCTGGTCCCGGTGCAGGCCGGGGGGGGTGCAGAGGTGCACGACGTCGACCGTCTCCGCGGCGAGCAGGTCGTCCAGGCTGTCGTACCGGCCGGGCACGGCGTACTCGTCGGCAAAGGCGTCACGCACGGTGGGACTGGGGTCGGCGACCGCGACGACCGTGGCGAGCGGGTCCAGAGCCAGCACCTTGACGTGCGCGTGGGCGATGGCCCCGGTCCCGACGAGCGCGACCCGCAGCCCACCCTCCGACAACTCCGTCATGTCCGCTCCCTTGCGTCCTGCGTCGACCGTGCCCGGTCACGGTAAGCGCTTGCCTGCCGATCCGTCCATCCGCCGCCTGGGGGCCGCCGCGGCGAGATCGAGGGTTCGGCACCAGATCGTGCGTCGGAACCCACGGTCTCGCGCCGAACCCACGATCTCGCGTCCGCGCGACGGAGCCGCCCGCCCGGCGCGACGCGACCGCCCGACCAACCGGCCGGCCGGCCGGCCGGCCCGAGCGCGAACTCGTCAGTTGCGGCCGAACTCGTCAGCTGGGACTGACGAGTTCGGCGGTCAGTGACGAGTTCGGCGGCGAGTGACGAGCTCATCCGCGGCACGCGACAGCCGACGTCAGGCCGACGGGTCCGACGAGCCGCGGACCACCAGCTCCGGCTGGAACTGGACGCGCTGGTGCTGGAACGACGGGCCCTCCGAGCGCTGGCGCAGGAGCAGGTCCGCCGCGGTCCAGCCCAGCTGGTGGGTGGGCTGCCGGACCGACGTCAGCGGCACGGTGAGCATCGAGGCGAAGACGACGTCGTCGTAGCCGACCACCGCCATCTCCTCGGGGATCGCGACGCCGTGCGCCCGCAGCGCGCGCAGGGCGCCCAGGGCGGTCAGGTCGTTGACGCAGAACACCGCGGTGGGCCGGGGGCCGGACCGGCCGAACAGCTGGTTGATCCCCGCCTCGCCGCCGTCCGCGTTGAGCGAGCCGATGGTGACCTCGACCAGCGCGTCGGCGGGGTCGAGCCCGGCCTCGGCCAGCGCGGCGAGCACGCCCGCGCGGCGGTCGACGCACTGCTTGATGGTCAGCGGCCCGTTGATGAACGCGATGTGGGTGTGGCCCTGGCTGACCAGGTGCTCGACGGCGAGGGCCCCGCCGCGGACGTCGTCGACCGCGACCGACGACATGTCCTCGACCGGGGAGGTCGTGTCGAGCAGGACGACGTCGATGCCCCGGTCGCGGAGGGCCAGCAGGGTGTCCAGCGACCCGGCCGACGGGGTGACCATGACGCCCTGCACGCCGTGCTCCTCGAACAGCCGCAGGTACCGGGCCTCGCGCTCGGGGTCCTCGTCGGAGGAGCTGAGCATGAGCGTGTACTCGTCGGCGGCCAGCCGGTCCTCGACGCCGCGGGCCACCTCGGTGAAGAAGGGGTTGGCGATGTCGAGCACGATGGCGCCGACCGTCTGGATGGTCCCGGCGCGCAGCTGCCGGGCCGAGGCGTTGCGGACGAACTGCAGCTCCTCGATCGCCACCAGGACGCGATCGCGCGTGGTGTCGCTGACCTGGTCCGGGCGGTTGAGCACGTTGGACACGGTGCCGACCGACACACCGGCGCGCTTGGCGACGTCCGTGATGGACGGGCGGCGGTCCGCGCGTCCCCGTGTCGTGGTCGACATCGACCGTCCTCTCGTCCGAGCCAGCGAGCGTGCGGCCCGATGCTAGTTGCCCGCCGGCGGGCGTCGGGGAGCCACCCCTTGTGGCGTTGCGGACGGGCCGGTACGGTGCAGTGTAGTGAATCGATTCATTGACCTCAAGGGAGAGGCGATGCCGGAATCGTCCACGCTCGTCGTCCGCGGACTGGTCAAGCACTTCGGTCCCGTGGTCGCCCTCGCCCGTGCCGAGCTCGAGGTCACGGCGGGCGAGATCCACGCGCTCGTCGGCGAGAACGGCGCCGGCAAGTCGACCCTGGTCAAGCTGCTCGCGGGCGTCTACCAGCCCACCGCGGGCCAGATGCTCCTGGACGGGCAGCCGTTCGAGCCGCGCACCCCGGCCGACGCCCGCGACGCCGGCATCGCGGTGATCTACCAGGAACCCACCCTCTTCCCGGACCTGTCCGTGGCGGAGAACGTGTTCATGGGCCGCCTGCTGACCGGCCGCGGCGGGCTGGTCTCGCGCCGGGCGATGCGCGACCGGACCCGGGAGCTGCTGGCCACGCTCGGCGTGCAGATCGACCCCGACCGGCCGGCGCTCGGGCTGTCCATCGCGGACCAGCAGCTGGTCGAGATCGTCAAGGCCGTCAGCCTGGACGCCCGGGTGCTGGTGATGGACGAGCCGACGGCCGCGCTCAGCGGGGTCGAGGTGGACCGGCTGTTCGCGGTGGCCCGCCAGCTGCGCGACCGCGGGGCTGCCGTGGTGTTCATCTCCCACCGGTTCGACGAGATCTTCGCGCTCTGCGACCGGATCACGGTGATGCGCGACGGTGAGCACGTCAGCACGCAGGACACCGCCGCCACCGACGTGGGGACGGTCGTGCGGCAGATGGTCGGACGCTCGGTCGACACGATGTTCCCGCACACCGACCGGACGCCCGGTGACGTGGTGCTCGAGGTCGAGGGGCTCACGCGGGCGGGCACGTTCGACGACATCGACCTGCACGTGCGCGCGGGGGAGATCCTCGGCATCGCCGGCCTGGTCGGCTCGGGCCGCAGCGAGGTCGTGCGGGCGGTGTTCGGCATCGACCCCTACGACGCCGGCACGGTCCGGGTCGACGGGCACGTGCTCGCGGCCTCCGATCCACAGGCGGCGATGCGCCGCGGCCTCGCGCTCGTGCCGGAGGACCGCCGCAAGCAGGGGCTGCACACCGACCTGTCGGTGGCCCGGAACATCGCGCTCACCCTGCGCCGCACGCTCAGCCGGCGCGGCATCCTCACCAGCTCCGCGGAGTACGGCGTCGCGCACGAGTGGGCGTCGACCCTGCAGGTCAAGGCGCGGGACCTCGACGCGGTCGCGGGGACGCTCTCCGGCGGCAACCAGCAGAAGGTCGTGCTGGCCAAGTGGCTGTCCACCCGGCCCCGCGTGCTGATCATCGACGAGCCCACGCGCGGCATCGACGTCGGCACCAAGGCGGAGGTGCACCGGCTGCTCGACCGGCTGGCCGACGAGGGCGTCGCGGTCGTGATGATCAGCTCGGAGCTGCCCGAGGTGCTCGGCATGAGCGACCGGGTGCTGGTCATGCACGAGGGCCGGGTGACCGCGGTGCTGGACCGCGCGGACGCGGACGCGGAGACCGTGATGGCCGCCGCGACGGGGTCAGCCGCATGATCGGGCGCCTGCTCCGACGCCGCGAGACGAGCATCGCGCTCGCGCTCGTGCTGGTGGTCGTCGTCGCGACCGCGAAGAACGACAGCTTCCTGCTCAGCAGCGACGGCTTCCGCGACCTGCTGCTGGCGCCGTCCCTGCTGGTGCTCCTGGCGGTCGGCCAGGCCGCGGTCATCATCACGCGCAACGTCGACCTGTCGGTGAGCAGCACGCTCGGGCTGGTGGCGTTCGCGACGGGGTCGATGTTCGTCGCCGGACTGCCCGTGCCGGTGGTCATCCTGCTCGGCATCCTGCTCGGCGCGGTGCTCGGCGCCGTCAACGGGGTGCTGGTCACCAGCGCCCGCGTGCCGTCGCTGGTCATCACGCTGGGCACCCTCTACGCCTTCCGCGGCATCACGGTGATCTGGGCGGGCAGCGACCGGGTCAACGCCGGAGACATGCCGCGCAGCTTCCTCGCGCTCGGCACGGGCAAGGTCGGGGGCATCCCGGTCCTGGCGATCGTCGCGCTGCTGGTCGTCGTCGCCGTGGGCGTCTACCTCGGCTACGCCCGGTCCGGTCGCGAGCTGTACGCCATCGGCTCCGAGCCCGACGCCGCCGTGCTGAGCGGGCTGTCCGTGGGTCGTCGCGTGTTCGTCGCGTTCGTCCTGTCCGGCACCCTGGCCGGCCTGGCGGGCGTCCTGTTCGCGGCCCGCTACGCGACGATCGCCTCCAACGCCGGCACCGGCCTCGAGCTGCAGGCCGTGGCGGCCGCGGTGATCGGCGGCGTGGCCATCTTCGGGGGCAGCGGCACGGTCGCCGGGGCGGCCCTGGGGGCCGTGCTGCTGGCCACCATCGACCGGGCGCTGCCCATCCTCGGCATCCCCGACTTCTGGCAGCAGGCCGTGGTCGGCGTGCTCATCATCGGCGCGATCGTCCTCGACCGGGTGCTCGCCCTGCGCACGGCGAGGCGGCTGCGCTCCACCGGCGTCGCGGAGATCGTCAGACCCCTGCCGCCCGAGAGGGTGACCGCGTCATGACCGTCGACCAGGTCCGCACCGTCCCCGGGGCACCGACCGCGCAGGCGCGCGCCCGGAAGCTCCTGCTGGGTCGCGACGCCGCGATCATCGGGCTCTTCCTCGTCGTCGTGCTCGTCGCGTCCCTCACCGTGGACAACTTCTCGACGTCGACCACCTGGTACTTCCTGTTCCTCGACGTCTTCCCCATCCTGCTCATCGCCCTGCCGATGACCCTCATCATCGTCGCGGCGCAGATCGACCTGTCCGTGGCCAGCATGCTGGGGCTGAGCAGCGTGCTGGTCGGGGCCCTGTACGAGCAGGGCTGGTCGCTGGGCGCGGCCGCGCTCGCGGCGCTGGCGGTCGGCGCGCTCGGCGGGGCGCTCAACGGGTTCCTGGTCACGGTGGTGGGGCTGCCCTCGCTCGCGGTGACCATCGGCACGCTCGCCCTGTTCCGCGGGCTGGCGGTCGGCATCCTGGGCACACGCGCGGTGACCGGCTTCCCGTCGGAGGCGCAGGACCTGGTCAGCGCGCGGTTCGCCGGCACCGGGATCCCGGTCGTCATGGCGGTGTTCGTCGTCGCGGCCCTGGTGTTCGGGGTCGTGCTGCACGCGACCGCGACCGGCCGGCTCGTGTACGCGGCGGGCCTGAACGCCGAGGCGGCCCGGTTCGCCGGCGGTCGGGTGAACCGGCTGACGTTCTGGCTGTTCGTCGCGAGCGGCGTGATGTCCGCGCTGGCCGGCGTGTACTGGACGCTGCGCTACGGCTCCGCACGCGGCGACAACGCGGTCGGTCTGGAGCTGTCGGTCGTCGCGGCCGTGCTGGTCGGCGGCGTCTCCATCTTCGGCGGCCGGGGCGCCCTGCCCGGCGTGATCGCCGGGGTCCTGCTCATCGGGGCGCTGCGCAGCGCGCTGCGCCTCGCGGACGTGTCGTCCGACGTGATCAACGTCGTCACCGGCGTCCTGCTCATCGCGACCGTGGTCGGTCCCGGCCTCGTCGCTCGCGCCCGGGGGGCCGTCCGCCGCCCCGGCACCCGCTCGTCGCCCGGCGTCGCCGGCTGACACCCGTGCACCACCACGAAAGAAGGAGCCCCACGATGACGTGGTTCTCGCGTCGTTCCGTCCGGGCGGCCACGGCCGCCACGGCCCTGGTCCTCGCCCTCGCGGCCTGCACGTCCGGCTCGCCCGACTCGGAAGAGACCGCGGGCGGGGCCTCCGAGGGAGGCGACCTGTCCATCACCTTCCTGCCGAAGAACCTGGGCAACCCGTACTTCGACACCTCGAGCAAGGGCGGCCAGGCGGCGGTCGAGGAGCTGGGCGGCACGTTCAAGGAGGTCGGCCCGACTGAGGCCACCGCCGACGGCCAGGTCAGCTTCATCAACACCCTCACGCAGCAGGGCGTCAGCGCGATCGTCCTGTCCGCCAACGACCCGTCGGCACTGTGCAGCTCGCTCGACTCCGCCCGCGAGGCGGACATCACGATCGTCACGTTCGACTCGGACGTGGACGCCGAGTGTCGCGACCTGTTCATCAACCAGGCCACCGCGGAGGGCATCGCGAAGGCGCAGATCGACCTCATCGCCGAGCAGATCGGCGACGCCGGGCAGATCGCCATCCTGTCCGCGACGGCCAACGCCACCAATCAGAACGCGTGGATCGAGCTGATGAAGGAGGACCTGTCGGCCAACCACCCGGACATCGAGCTGGTGGACACCGTCTACGGCGACGACGACGACCAGACCTCGTTCGACAAGACCGCCGCGCTCCTGCAGTCCTACCCGGAGCTCAAGGGGATCATCTCGCCGACCACCGTCGGCATCGCCGCCGCCGCCCGGTACCTGTCCACCTCCACGTTCAAGGGCACGGTCGCGCTCACCGGGCTGGGCACCCCGAACGACATGCGGGACTACGTCGAGGACGGCACGGTCACGGCGTTCGCGCTGTGGAACCCGGAGGACCTGGGCTACCTCGCCGCGTACGCGGCAGCCGCCATGGTCGACGGCACGATCACGGGCGCCGAGGGCGACACGTTCGAGGCCGGTGAGCTGGGCGAGTACACCGTCGGGGCGGACGCGACGGTGCTGCTGGGGGACCCGTACGTCTTCGACAAGGACAACATCGGGGACTTCGACTTCTGAGTGCCGCGGGGGCCGGGCGCGTGCTTCCGCCCGGCCCTTGACACACTGGTAAACGCTTACATAGAGTGCGTGAATCGTTTCAAAGGCGATGCGACGGAAGGCAGCCGCATGACTCGCGTGTGCTTCATCTCCCGCGTCCGACCCGACCGGTTGGACGAGTACCGGTCGCGGCACGCCGCCGTGTGGCCCGAGATGCTCGAGGCCCTGCGGGACACCGGCTGGCGCGACTACTCCCTGTTCCTCGCACCGGACGGCCTGCTCGTCGGCTACCTCCAGACCGACGACTACGTCGGCGCCCAGGAGGCCATGACCCGCACCGCGGTCAACCCGCGCTGGCAGGCCGAGATGAGCGAGTTCTTCGTCGCCGACGGCAACCCGGACGAGGGCTTCGCAGTCCTCGACGAGGTGTTCCACCTGGAGGACCAGCTGCGTGCGGCCGGCCTCGCCACCCACTCCCAGGAGCTCCCCGCATGACCATGTCGGACGTCCTCTCCAGCCAGACCATCGAGCTCCCCTCCTGGGCGTTCGGGAACTCGGGCACCCGGTTCAAGGTGTTCGCACAGCAGGGCGTCCCGCGCGACCCCTACGAGAAGATCGCCGACGCCGCGCAGGTGCACCGGTACACGGGCGTCGCGCCGCGGGTCAGCCTGCACATCCCGTGGGACCTGGTCGACGACTACGACGACCTCGCCGCGCACGCCGCCGGGCTCGGGGTGTCCATCGGGGCGATCAACTCGAACCTGTTCCAGGACGACGACTACATGCTGGGCTCGCTGACGCACCCGTCGGCGGTCGTCCGGAAGAAGGCGATCGCGCACCACGTGCAGTGCATCGACGTCATGCGCGCCACGGGCTCGACGGACCTCAAGATCTGGCTGCCGGACGGCCTGAACTACCCCGGCCAGGACTCGCTGCGCGCCCGCCAGGACCGGCTCGCCGACTCCCTGGCGGAGATCTACGCAGCGCTGGACCCGAACCACCGGTTGATCCTCGAGTACAAGTTCTTCGAGCCCGCGTTCTACGCCATGGACATCCCGGACTGGGGCACGTCGCTGCTGCACTGCCTCGCGCTGGGCGACCGGGCCTTCGTCGTGCTGGACACCGGGCACCACGCGCCCGGCACCAACATCGAGTTCATCGTCGCGCAGCTGCTGCGTGCCGGACGGCTCGGGGCGTTCGACTTCAACTCGCGGTTCTACGCCGACGACGACCTCATGGTCGGCTCCGCGGACCCGTTCCAGCTGTTCCGGATCATGCACGAGATCGTGCAGTCGGGAGCCCTGGCGCCCGACTCGGGGGTCAACTTCATGCTCGACCAGTGCCACAACATCGAGCCGAAGATCCCCGGGCAGATCCGCTCGGTCATGAACGTGCAGGAGGCCACGGCGAAGGCGCTGCTGGTCGACGCGGACGCGCTGCTCGCGGCGCAGACGGCCGGCGACGTGCTCGGCGCCAACGGTCTGGTCATGGACGCGTACAACACGGACGTGCGGCCGCTGCTCGTCGAGCTCAGGGAGTCGCAGGGGCTCGACCCCGACCCGATCGCGGCCTACAAGGCGTCCGGGTACGCGGAGAAGATCGTCGCCGAGCGGGTCGGCGGGACGCAGGCGGGGTGGGGCGCATGAGCACGGTCGCGGAGCAGCTGGTCGCACGGTCCAACCGGCTCGGGGCTGACCCGCGCACGACGAACTACGCGGGCGGCAACACGTCCGCGAAGGGCGCGGCGAAGGACCCGGTCACCGACACCGACGTGGAGCTCCTCTGGGTCAAGGGCTCCGGCGGTGACCTGGGCACGCTGACCGAGAAGAACCTGGCCGTGCTGCGCCTCGACCGGCTGCGCGCGCTGGTCGACGTCTACCCGGGGGTGGAGCGCGAGGACGAGATGGTCGCCGCGTTCGACTACTGCCTGCACGGCAAGGGCGGCGCCGCTCCGTCGATCGACACGGCGATGCACGCGCTGGTCGATGCGGCGCACGTGGACCACCTGCACCCGGACTCCGGCATCGCGTTCGCGACGGCCGCCGACGGTGAGGCCCTGACCCGGCAGGTCTTCGGCGACTCGGTGGTGTGGGTGCCGTGGCGTCGGCCCGGGTTCCAGCTGGGGCTGGACATCGCGGCGATCAAGGACGCGAACCCGCAGGCGATCGGCTGCATCCTGGGCGGGCACGGCATCACCGCGTGGGGTTCCACCTCGGACGAGGCCGAGCAGCGCTCGCTGCACATCGTGCGGACGGCCGAGGAGTTCATCGCCTCCCAGACCGGCACGCACCCGTTCGGTGAGGTGGTGAACGCCCCGCTCCCCGACGACGAGCGCCGCGCCCGCGCCGCCGCCCTGGCGCCGGTGATCCGCGGGCTGGCCTCGACGGACAAGCCGCAGGTCGGTCACTACACGGACTCGGACGTCGTCCTGGACTTCGTGTCCCGCGCCGCCCTGCCGCGCCTCGCGGAGCTGGGCACGTCCTGCCCGGACCACTTCCTGCGCACCAAGGTCAAGCCGCTCGTCGTGGACCTGCCGCCGGACGCGCCGGTCGACGAGGTCGTCGGCCGCCTCAAGGAGCTGCACGCCACGTACCGCGCCGACTACCAGGCCTACTACGACCGGCACGCCACGCCGGACAGCCCGGCGATCCGCGGCGCCGACCCGGCGATCGTGCTGGTCCCCGGCGTGGGCATGTTCTCGTTCGGCAAGGACAAGCAGACCGCCCGGGTGGCCGGCGAGTTCTACGTCAACGCGATCAACGTCATGCGCGGCGCCGAGGCGATCAGCACCTACGTGCCCATCGACGAGGCCGAGAAGTTCCGGATCGAGTACTGGGCGCTCGAGGAGGCCAAGCTCGCGCGGATGCCGAAGCCCAAGCCGCTGGCCACCCGGGTCGCCCTGGTGACCGGCGCGGGGTCGGGCATCGGCAAGGCCATCGCCGAGCGGCTCGCCGCCGAGGGGGCCTGCGTGGTCGTCGCCGACGTCAACCTCGACGGTGCTGCCGAGGTGGCCGCCTCCCTGGGTGGTCCGGACGTGGCGATCGCGGTCAAGGCCGACGTGACCTCGGAGTCCGATGTGGCCGACCTCATCGCGTCGACAGCGCTCGCGTTCGGCGGCGTCGACCTCGTGGTGAACAACGCCGGGCTGTCCATCTCCAAGCCGCTGCTGGAGACCACCACCCGCGACTGGGACCTGCAGCACGACGTCATGGCGCGCGGCTCGTTCCTGGTCGCCCGGGAGGCGGCGCGGGCGATGATCGCGCAGGACATGGGCGGCGACATCGTCTACATCGCGTCGAAGAACTCCCTGTTCGCCGGCCCGAACAACATCGCGTACTCGGCCACCAAGGCCGACCAGGCCCACCAGGTGCGGCTGCTCGCGGCCGAGCTCGGGGAGCACGGGATCCGCGTCAACGGGGTCAACCCCGACGGCGTCGTGCGCGGGTCGGGCATCTTCGCCGGCGGGTGGGGCGCCAAGCGTGCCGCCACCTACGGCGTGCCGGAGGAGGAGCTGGGCGCCTACTACGCGCAGCGGACCATCCTCAAGAAGGAGGTCCTGCCCGAGCACGTGGCCGCCGCGGTGTTCGCGCTGACCGGCCCCGACCTGGTGCAGACCACCGGCCTGCACGTCCCGGTCGACTCGGGCGTGGCGGCGGCGTTCCTCCGGTGAGCGCCCTGGAGCCCGAGATCGTGGGTTCGGCACCACATCGCGGGTTCGCACCCACGGTCTCGTGCCGAACCCTCGATCTCGGCGGGGCGCTCCGGTGAGCGCGTTCGCTGCCGTCGATCTTGGGGCCTCCAGCGGCCGGGTGATCGTCGGCACCGTCGGCGACGACCGGGTCGCGCTGCGGGAGGCCAACCGGTTCCCCAACGGGCCGGTGCGGGTGGGCGGGTCGTTGCACTGGGACGTGCTCGGCCTCTACCGCGGGGTCCTGGACGGGCTGCGTGCCGCCGGGCCGCTGGACGGCGTCGGCATCGACTCGTGGGCGGTGGACTACGGCCTGCTCGACGGCGACGGAGAGCTGCTCGGCACCCCGTTCCACTACCGCGACGCGCGCACCGACGGCGTGCCGGACAAGGTTTTCGCGACGATCCCCGCGCCGCAGCTCTACGCCCGCACGGGCCTTCAGGTGCAGCCGTTCAACACGGTGTTCCAGCTGGTGGCCGCGCAGGGCACCGCGGCGCTGGCGGCAGCCCGCGGCATGCTGCTGGTCCCGGACCTGCTCGGCTACTGGCTGACCGGCGTGCGGGTTGCCGAGGTGACCAACGCGTCGACCACCGGGCTGCTGGACGCGACCACACGGACGTGGGCGTCGGACGTGGTGTCCGCCCTCGGTCTCCCGGAGCACCTCCTCCCGCCGCTGCGCGACGCCGGGGTGCTGCTCGGGCACGTGCGGGACGACGTCGGCCTGCACGGGTCGGTCCCGGTGTGGACGGTGGGCTCGCACGACACCGCCTCGGCGGTCGTGGCCGTGCCCGCCACCGGCACCGACTTCGCGTACATCTCCTGCGGCACCTGGTCGCTCGTCGGGCTCGAGCTGGACCACCCGGTGCTCACCGAGGAGAGCCGCGCGGCGAACTTCACCAACGAGGCCGGCGTCGACGGCACGGTCCGCTACCTGCGCAACGTGATGGGTCTGTGGGTGCTGCAGGAGTCCATCCGCACCTGGAACGAGGCCGGCCTGCCCGCCGACCTGCCCGACCTGCTGGCCGCCGCCGCCCGCGTCCCCGCCCTGACCACCGTGGTCGACATCGACGGACCGGCGTTCCTGCCGCCCGGAGACATGCCCGCGCGGATCGCCGACGAGGCCGCGCGGGCGGGCCAGACGCCCCCGCAGTCGCAGGCGGAGACCGTGCGCTGCATCCTCGACTCGCTGGCGCTCGCGTACCGCAGGGCGGTCCGGCAGGCGGCACACCTTGCTGGCCGGTCCGTCAGCGTGGTGCACGTGGTCGGCGGCGGGGTGCGCAACGAGCTGCTCTGCCAGCTGACGGCGGACGCCACGGGCCTGCCGGTGGTCGCAGGGCCGGTCGAGGGCGCGGCGCTGGGCAACGTGCTGGTGCAGGCGAGGGCCGCGGGCGTGCTGTCCGGCGGCCTGGAGGACCTGCGGGCGGTGGGCGCTCGCGGGCTGGACCTGAGGCGCTACGAACCGGGTGCCACCGGTGGTCCGAGCGACCGCCAGTGGGCCGCCGCGGAGCGCCGGGTCGAGCGCACGTAGCCGCTGAGGACCAAGGTCCCTCGCTGCGGGCGGCCGGTCGCGGAATCCTGATGAAAGGATTCAATCGATCGACCGAGAGGGTGCCATGAGCATCGACACGTCCATCCGATCCCTCGCGAGCGTGCAGCTGCGGGAGGAGATCCTCTACTACTGCCGCGAGTCGGTCCGCTGCGGCCTGAACTTCAACACGCAGGGCAACATCAGCGTGCGGCTCACCGCCGACGACGGCACCGAGGCCATCGTCATCACGCCGTCCGACGTGCGCTACGACGCGATGTCCCCGCAGGACATGGTGGTCGTCGCCATGGACGGCACCGTGCTCGAGGGCGACCTGCTCCCGTCGACCGAGCTGCCCGTCCACCTGGCCCACTACCGCCGCCGCCCCGACGCCCGCGCGATCGTGCACACCGAGTCGACGTTCGTGAACGTGCTCGGCGTCCTCGGCCGGCAGATCGACCCGGTGCTGCTGAACATGGTCCTGTACGCCAAGGGCACCATCCCGGTCATGCCGTTCGAGTTCTCCACCAACGCCGACTTCGGCCGGCGCAGCGCCGAGCTGATGGGCGACGACGTCAACGCGGTGGTGTGGGCCAACCACGGGCTGCTCGCCGTGGGCGTCTCGCTCAAGCTCGCGTTCAAGGTGGCCGTCGCGGTCGAGGAGAACGCCGAGGTGCTCCACCTCGCCGGCCTCGCGGGCGTGCCGAACGTGCTGGCGTACGACCAGATCGAGATCCCCGAGGGCGCGCGCCTGCCCTGACCCGGCCTCACCCGAGCGTCGCGGCCACCACCAGCAGCACGGGCACGCACAGGATCGTGGTGACCAGCCCGGCGTCGCGCGCGAGCGCCTCGCCGTGCCGGTACTGCATCGCGTACACCAGCACGTTCTGGGCCGTCGGCAGCGCCGCCATCGCCACGACCGCGAGGAGCGCGTGCGCGGGCAGTCCGAGGGCGGTGCCCAGACCCCAGGCCAGCAGGGGGTGGACCAGGGTCCGCAGCCCGACGGCGAGCGCGAGGTCCCGCCGCGGTGCCGTCGTGTCCACCGTCCGCGGGACGGCGAGCGACATGCCGAACGTGAGCAGGGCCAGCGGCGCGGCGGCGGCGCCGACCAGCCGGAACGGCTCGTAGACCACCTCGGGCAGGTCCCACGGCAGCGCCGCCAGGAGCAGCCCGACGAGCGTGCCGACGATGATCGGGTTGCTCAGCGTCCGTCGCAGCACGGCCCGCGCCTGCAGGGGACCCGCTCGCGCGTCGAGCACCGCGAACGCGACCGGCGCGAGGACCAGCAGCTGGAACAGGAGGGTGGGCACCACCGCGACGGCGTCGTCCAGCAGGTAGACCGCCAGCGGCAGCCCGAGGTTGCCGGCGTTGACGTAGGACGAGGCGAGCGTGCCGACCGTGACGTCCGCCGCGGACCGGTGCCACGCCGCGCGCAGCACCACGACCGCCACCAGGGCGACCGCTGCGGTCGAGGCCCAGGTGACCACCGCGGTGCGGGACAGGAGCAGGTGCAGGTCCGCGTGCGCGACCGTGGTGAGCAGCAGCGCCGGCGTCGCGACCGCGAACACCACGCGGGCGAGCACCGGGGCGGCGCGGTCGCCGACCACCCGGCGGCGCGCGAGGAACCAGCCGAGGGCGACGACGAGCCCCATCGTGCCGAGCGCGGTCAGCACCGCGGTCATCGGGGGATCACGCCCCCGATCCTCGCAGCCTGCTAGACCCGGGGCGGCGAGCCCGTACGTGCGTGCGCGTCGACCATCCCGTCCCGGACCGCCAGCCGCACGGTCCAGTACAGGACGACCAGCACGACGACCGGGACGACGATGTAGAGCAGGAGCACGAGCAGGCTTCCCATCATGGGCCGCACGGTAGCGGCAGGTGCGCCTCCGCCTTCGACCCTTCGGCTGGAAAGCGCTTGCCCTCATCCTCGTCGCCGTGGCACGATCGGGGCACGCACTCACGATGGGAAGGCAACGATGCCGGCAGTCGCACTGGTCACCGGGGGCAATCGCGGGATCGGGCTCGGGATCACGCAGCGGCTGCTCGCCGACGGGTTCGCGGTCTCGATCCTGGCGACGCGCGAGGAGCCGACCGAGCTGCTGGAGTCGCTCGACGCCCCCGGCCGGGTCCGCTACGTGCAGGGCTCGGTGGCGGACCTGCACGACCATGCGCGGTTCGTCGACGACGCCGTGGACGCGTGGGGCCGGCTCGACCTGCTGGTGAACAACGCCGGCGTCGCGCCGACCGTGCGGGCGGACCTGCTCGAGGCGGGCGCGGAGAGCTTCGACCGGGTGCTCGGCATCAACCTGCGCGGGCCGTACTTCCTCACGCAGACGTTCGCCAACCGGGTCATCGCGCTGGGCAGCGACTCCCTCCCGCGCGCCACGGTGATCAACGTCTCGAGCATCTCCGCGACCGCCGTCTCCACCAACCGCGGTGACTACTGCATCTCGAAGGCCGGCGTCGCCATGGCCACCCAGCTGTTCGCGGTCCGCCTGGCCCCCGAGGGGATCGTCGTCTACGAGGTGCGCCCGGGCGTCATCGCGACCGACATGACCGCCGGCGTGACCGAGAAGTACGACGCCCTCATCGCCGAGGGGCTGGCGCCCATCAACCGCTGGGGCCGCCCGTCCGACGTCGCCGGCGCGGTGGCGATCCTGGCCTCCGGGCAGACCCCGTACTCGACCGGCGAGGTGTTCCACGTCGACGGCGGCCTGCACATCCCGGTGCTCTGATGGAGACCCTGCACGGCGTCCCCGTCGTCACCGTCAACACTGTGGTCGTCGGCACCGGCTCGGCGGGGTTCTGCGCAGCCGACCGGCTCTGGGAGCTGGGGCAGACGGACCTCGTCATGGTCGCCGACAAGGTCAACGCGGGCTCGTCGCGCAACGCCGGCTCCGACAAGCAGACCTACTACAAGCTCACCCTCTCCGGCGGCGACGGGGACTCCGTGCGGGAGATGGCCGAGACGCTCTACTCCGGCGGCGCCATGGATGGTGACAACGCCCTGGCCGAGGCCGCCCTGAGCGCCCGTGGGTTCCTGCGCCTGTGCGACCTGGGCGTGCCGTTCCCGCAGAACCGGTACGGGGAGTTCATCGGCTACAAGACCGACCACGACCCGCGTCGTCGCGCCACGTCCGTCGGGCCGTACACCAGCCGGTCGATGGTCGAGCAGCTGGAGAAGAAGGTCCACCGCAACGGCACCCGCATCTACGACGAGTGCCGGGTGGTGGACGTCATCGTCCACGACGGCGCGGTCGCGGGGCTGCTGGTCCTGCGCACCGACGTGCCGCACGACGGAGCGGAGTCCCCGTTCCTGCTGTTCCGCTGCACCAACCTCGTCTACGCGACCGGCGGGCCGGCCGGGATGTACGCGACGCGCGTGTTCCCGCATGGCCAGTGGGGTGCGTCCGGGGCGGCGTACCGCGCGGGTGTGCACGGCAAGAACCTCACCGAGTGGCAGTTCGGCCTGGCCTCCACGCACCCGCGCTGGAACGTGTCGGGCACCTACATGCAGGTCATCCCGACGTTCGTCTCGACGGATCCCGACGGTGGCGACGAGCGGGAGTTCCTGACCGAGGCCATCCCCGACTACGGCCAGCTGATGTCGCTGGTGTTCCTCAAGGGCTACCAGTGGCCGTTCGACATCCGGAAGGCGCTCGACGGCTCGTCGCTGATCGACCTGCTGGTCTACCGCGAGACCGTGCTGCGGGGGCGCCGGGTGTTCCTCGACTTCCGTCGGAACCCTGTCTCCGAGGTGTTCGACCCGACCGCCCTGAGCCCCGAGGCCCACGAGTACCTCGACCGTGCGGGTGTCCTGTTCGGCACGCCCATCGAGCGGCTGCGGCGCATGAACGAGCCCGCGTACCAGTTCTACCTGGGCAAGAACCCGTACGTGGACCTCGAGACCACCATGCTCGAGGTCGACGTCTGCGCCCAGCACAACAACGGCGGGCTCGTGGTCGACGCCTGGTGGCAGTCGAACATCGCGGGCTTCTTCCCGGTCGGGGAGGCCGGCGGCGCGCACGGGGTCTACCGGCCCGGTGGCGCGGCGCTGAACAGCGGGCAGGTCGGCGCGACGCGGGCGGCGCAGTTCATCGCGGCGCGACGTTCCGACCACCCGGCCCCGTTCGACGACGCCGCGGCGCCCGTGGTGGACGCCGCCCTCGCGCTCGTCGAGGCGGCCTCCGCACGCGCCGCCTCCGGCACCCCCGACAACACCGGCGACCTGCTGGACGAGGTCCAGGTGCTGATGAGCGCCAAGGCCGGGCCGGTCCGCTCGGCCGAGTCGATCCAGGAGGCCCTCGTGCAGGTGCACGAGTGGCTCGCCCAGTACGAGTCGACGGTCTCCGCCGACGCCTCCTCTCGCCGCTCGATCAACCGCACGTTCCTGGTCCGCGACATCCTCACGAGCGCGTACGTGTACCTGTCCGCCATGGCCGACTACGTCGCGCACGGGGGCCGGTCCCGCGGCTCGGTCCTCTACACCGACCCGTCGGGCACCATCCCGCATGGCCTGACCGATCTGCCCGAGGTGTTCCGGTTCACGCTCGACGGCGGGGCGCTCGACGACGAGGTGCAGGAGACCTCCTGGGAGCCGTCCGCCGACGACCCCGCCGGTCGGACGAGCTTCCGCTGGCGGCCGCGTCGGCCGATCCCCGAGGACGACGACTTCTTCGAAAACGTCTGGCGCGAGTTCCGCGAGCACGGGAACATCCCCTGATGCGACTGGACCCCGAGGTGGAGATCCGGGGGGCCAGCTGGTGCGAACAGACTCCCGACGGTCTGCTCCCGCACCGGCTCCCCGCGTGGGCGCGGCACCAGTTCCCCGACGACTTCATGGCGATGGTCGAGTCGCAGCCCTCCGGCGTACGCCTGCGGTTCCGCACCGCGGCGCGATCCGTACGCCTCGACGTGAACGTGCTGCGCGTCGCGGTGGACCCGCAGCCGCCCGGTGACCCCCAGCCGTACGACGTGCTCGTCGACGGTCGCACAGTGCCGCCGGGATGTGCCTCCCAGGCCGGGGTGATCGCGCTGGAGCCGAACGCCGGCACCACCGTGCAGCGCCCCGGTCCGCCGGGCGTCGTGCACCTCGGGCTCGGCGGCGACGGGTCGGTCGAGCGCGATGTCGAGATCTGGCTGCCGCCCCGGGAGACCACCCGCCTCGTCGCGGTGACCGCCGACGCACCCCTGTCCGCCCCGCACCCGGTCACCGCGCCGCGCTGGGTGCACCACGGCTCCTCGATCAGCCACGGCGCCGGCGCCGCGAGCGCGCTCGGCGCGTGGCCGATGGTCGCCGCGCGCGCCGCCGGGCTCGACCTGGTCAACCTCGGGTTCTCCGGCAACGCGGTGCTCGACCCGTTCGTCGCCCGCGCTCTGAGGGACCAGCCCGCCGACGTCATCACCCTCAAGCTCGGCATCAACGTGGTCAACCACGACGCGATCCACCTGCGCGCCTTCGCGCCCGCGGTGCACGGCTTCCTCGACACGATCCGCGAGGGGCACCCGACCACTCCTCTGGTGGTCGTGTCGCCGCTCCTGTGCCCGCTGGTCGAGACCACCCCGGGGCCGACGTCCCTCGACCCCGCGGACCCTTCGGTCTTCCGCACCACGGGCCACGCGTCCGAGGTCGCCGACGGGAAGCTGACCCTGACGGTCATCCGGTCCGTGCTCAGCGCGGTGGTCGACGCCCGTGCGGACAGCGCGCTGACCTACGTCGACGGCACGTCCCTCTACGGCTGGCCCGACTGGGACGACCTGCCGATGCGCGACCTCATCCATCCGGACGCCGAGGCCCACCGCCTGATCGGCCGGCGGTTCGCGGCGGTGCTGCGGGAGCTGCCGGTCTACAGGTAGGGCTCGACCAGCTGCGTGTAGCGCTCGGCCAGCGTCGCGACCGTCTCGTCGCCCGGGGTGTCCCAGATCGCCTGGTTGAAGATCTCCACCTCGACGTCGCCGGTGTACCCGGCCTCGGCCACCCACCGGGTGATCGTCGCGAAGTCGATGTACCCGTCGCCGACGTGCCCGCGGGACAGCAGCGGGTCGGCGGCCAGCGGCAGGACCCAGTCGCACACCTGGAAGCTCGCGATCCGTCCGGCCGCGCCTGCACGCGCGATCTGCCGCTGCAGGTCCGGGTCCCACCACACGTGGTAGGTGTCGACGACGACTCCGACCACGTCCGCGGGGAACGGCTCCGCGAGGTCGAGCGCCTGCCCGAGCGTCGAGATCACGGCTCGGTCGGCCGCGAAGATCGGGTGCAGCGGCTCCAGGACGAGTCGGACGCCGTGCCCGGCCGCGAACGGGGCGAGCTCACCGATCCGGTCCGCGACCCGCTGCCGCGCGCCGACGAGGTCGCGTCCGGCCGTCCCCGGACGTGCGGGTCCGCCCGGTGCGGTCGCGGCAGGCAGGCCGCCGACGACCATGATCAGCTCGCGCGTGCCGAGCGTCGCGGCCTCGACGATCGCACGGCGGTTGTCGTCGAGCGCGGCCTTCGCGTCGCCGTCGTCCTCCGCCGTGAGGAACCCGCCGCGGCACAGGGACGAGACGCGCAGCCCGGCGTCGGCGATGATCTTCGCGGCCTCGGTGACCCCGGCCTCCTGGACGCGGTCGCGCCAGACGCCGATCGCGGGCAACCCGGCGCGGACGGCCCCGTCGACCGCCTCCTGCAGGGTCCAGCGCTTGGTCGTCGCGGTGTTCAGCGACAGCCGGTCGAGGCTCACAGCGCGATGGTCGGGACGTCGAGGCGACGACCTTCTGCCGACGACTGCAGCCCCAGCTCGGCCAGCTGCACGCCCCGGGCGGCCGAGAGCAGGTCGAACCGGTGGGTGCGCCCGGCGACGACGTCGCGCAGGAACTCCTCCCACTGCAGCTTGAACCCGTTGTCGAGGTCGCCGTTGGCGGGGACCTCGAGCCACTGGTCGCGGAACGACTCGGTGACCGGCAGGTCCGGGTTCCACACCGGCTTCGGAGTGTGCGCGCGCTGCTGGGCCACGCACTTGTTCAGTCCCGCGACCGCCGAGCCGTGCGTGCCGTCGATCTGGAACTCCACCAGCTCGTCGCGGTACACGCGCACCGTCCAGGACGAGTTGATCTGCGCGATCACCGGGTCGCCGCCCGGCGTCTCGATCTCGAAGATGCCGTAGGCGGCGTCGTCGGCGGTGGCGTCGTACGGCGTGCCCTGCTCGTCCCAGCGCGTCGGGATGTGCGTCGCGGTCTGCGCGTTCACCGTCCGGACCGTGCCGAGGATGCCCTCCAGCACGTAGTTCCAGTGGCAGAACATGTCGACGACGATGCCGCCGCCGTCCTCCTTGCGGTAGTTCCAGCTGGGGCGCTGCGCCTCCTGGCCGTCGCCCTCGAACACCCAGTAGCCGAACTCGCCGCGCAGCGACAGGATCCGGCCGAAGAAGCCTTCGTCCACGAGCCGGCGCAGCTTGACCAGGCCGGGCAGGTAGAGCTTGTCGTGCACGACGCCGGCGGTGACTCCCGTGCTCTCGCGCAGCCGGGCCAGGTCGATCGCCTCGGCCAGCGTCTCGGCCGTCGGCTTCTCGGTGAAGATGTGCTTGCCGGCCTTCATCGCCGCCGTGAGCGCGCTGTAGCGGCGGCTGGTCACCTGGGCGTCGAAGTAGATGTCGACCGTGGGGTCGTTGATCACCGAGTCGGCGTCCGTGGTCCAGTGCTCGACCCCGTGCAGCTCTGCGAGCTCGCGCACCTTCTCGGCGTTGCGGCCGACGAGGATCGGCTCGACCTGCACGCGCGTGCCGTCCTCGAGCGTGACGCCGCCCTGGTCGCGGATGGACAGGATGGAGCGGACCAGGTGCTGGCGGTAGCCCATCCGGCCGGTGATGCCGTTCATCCCGATGCGCAGGGTGCGAGTGGTCATGGGTGCTCCGAGTGTTCTGGACCGCGGTGTCGGTCGGAGGAGGGAATGCGCTTTCCACGATAGCGCACCGCGGCGCTTGCCCGTCAAGACCCGGCGCTCAGGCGCGGGTGGTCAGCAGGTCCGCGACCGCAGCACGCACGGCGGACCGGAACGGCTCCGAGTCGGCCAGGTCGTCCCCGAAGACCGGGCGCACGTCGAGCATCCGGTCGGCGAGCCTGTCGAGGGGCCCGGCGGCAGCGTCCGCGAGGACGGACGCCATCGGGTCGTCGAGCGTGACGCGGCGGCCACCGACCTCCAGCTCGCCCTGCGTCGTCGCGCGGACGTAGGCGATCCAGGCGGCGACCGTCCCCGCAGCCGCGGTGGGCACCGACCCGCTCGCCAGCCGGTCGCGCACCGTGCCGAGCAGACGCTGTGGGAGCTTCTGGGATCCGTCCATCGCCACCTGCACGGTGGTGTGACCGGTGTTCGGGTTGGCGAACCGGGACAGGACGTCGTCGCGGTAGCGCTCGAGGTCGAGGCCGTCCGGCGCGACCAGCGTCGGCAGCACGTCGTCGTCGACCAGCGCGCGCACGGCGGCGGCGAGGTCGGGGTCGGCGACTGCCTGCGCGATCGTCGTGTGGCCCCGCAGCGCGCCGAGGTAGGCGAGCGTCGAGTGGCTGGCGTTGAGGACGCGGAGCTTGGCGCGCTCGTAGGGGGCGACGTCGGCGGTCAGCGTGGCGCCCGCGCGCTCCCACGCGGGGCGTGGACCGGCGAAGCTGTCCTCGATCACCCACTGCGTGAACGGCTCGCCCACCACCAGCCCCGCGTCGGCCAGCCCGAGCAGCGCCTGCGCCTGCGCGCGGTGCGCGTCGGTGGTGGCCGGGACGATCCGGTCGACCATCGTGCCCGGGAAGCGCACGGACGCCCCGATCCACTCCCGCAGCCGGTGCCCGTGGGGGACGGCGTTCAGGGTGGCACCGACCAGGCCGTCCAGCACCGTTCCGTTGTCGGCGAGGTTGTCGCAGCACACGACCGTCAGCGGTCCGGCGTCCTGCCGCCCCCGCAGGGCGAGCCCCCGCAGCAGCAGGCCGAGAGGGGAGCGCGCGGGGGAGTCCCGGTGCCCGCCGCGCAGCTCCCCGGCCAGCGCGTCGAGGTCGGCCGCGAGGTCCGGGTCCGTCAGGTCCGGACCGCCGTCGGCCGCCCGCCGGTAGCCCTTCTCGGTCACGGTGAGCGTCACGACGTGCGTCGTGGGGGCGGCGATCGCGTCGAGCACGCGGGCGGTGCCGGTGCCGGGGAAGGCCACGTCGCGCAGCGACCCGACGAGGCGCAGCGACGTCTCCTCGGTGCCCTGGGTCAGGACTCCGTACAGGCCGTCCTGCGGGGCCAGCTGCTCCACGACCCGGGCGCTGCGCTGCGTGACGCCCAGGATGCCCCAGCCGTTCTCGCCGGTCGCGGCGGCGGCATCCTCGGTGAAGACCGCCTGGTGCGCTCGGTGGAACGCCCCCAGCCCGAGGTGGACCATCCCGACGCGCACCTCGCCGGGGTCCACCGCGGGCAGCTGGACGCCCGCGGGCCGCCCGACGCCGGCGAGCGTCGACCGCGACAGGCGCGGGGCGTCGCTCATGCGCCCGCTGCCGACGACTGCGCCGGGGCGACACCCGTGGACGCGCGGACCACGAGCTCCACGCCGATGAGCACGGACGTCGGTGTGCCGGTCGGGTCCTTCGCGCCGCCGGCCGTGCTCACGGCAGCGGCCAGCGCGCTCTCCGTCGCGGTCGGCACCGAGCCGGACTCCACCAGCAGGTCGACCGCGGCCCTGCCCAGCCGAGCCAGCGGCACGGTCACCGTCGTGAGGGACGGCGAGACGAGGGTCGCCGCCGGGATGTCGTCGTACCCCACCACCGACACGTCCTCGGGGACGCGCACGCCCCGGGCCCGGAGCCGGCTGAGGATGCCCAGGGCCAGCAGGTCGTTGTGCGCCAGCACCGCGGTCACGCCGCTCGCGGCGACCAGGTCCCCGGCGGCGACCCCGCCGCCGAACAGCGGCGGGAAGTGGCCGAGGTCCACCACCTCGATGCCGCGCAGGCCGTGCGACGCGTGCTCCAGCCCGCGGCGGCGCTGCGCGTCGGACCAGGAGCCCACGGGCCCACCGGCGTACCCGATGCGCCGGTGGCCCAGGGCGTGCAGGTGGGTCACGGCCTGGCGCACGCCGTCGGTGTTGTCGATCACCACGGACGGCAGGGACGCGTGCAGGCGGTTGACCAGCAGCAGCGGCACGTCGTCGTCCAGCACGTCCCGGCTGAGCCGGTCCAGCTCGAGGTCCGACATGCGCGGCGAGCAGAGGACGACGCCGTCCACCTGAGCACCCAGGTGCCCCACCAGCTCGCCCTCCAGGCGCGGGTCCTCCTCGGCGTCGGCCACCAGCAGGGCGAAGCCGAGCGCCCGGGCGCGGGCCTGCACCCCCTTGGCGACGGCGGCGAAGAACGGGTTCTCCAGGTCCGGCACGACCAGGCAGAGGTTGCCGGTGCGGCCCGTGATCAGCTCCCGGGCGGCGCGGTTGGGCCGGTACCCCAGCTCGCGGGCGACCTGCTGGACGTGCTCGCGCCGGGCGGGCGCGACGAGGTCGGGCGCACTGAGCGCGCGGGAGGCCGTCGCCGGGGAGACCCCGGCGGCTCGCGCGACGTCGCGCAGCGTGACCACCACGGGCCCTCCTCGATCGATGCCGTCATCGGATGAAAGCGATTGCAGCACGGTTCGACGAACGCCCGCAAGGACGATCCCGCCATGCGGGACGATGGCGCGTAGGGACTTGTGGCGGGCCGGATGACCTGGTTGGCTGCGATGAATGCGTTTGCAGTGCGCGTCATCGGAACCTGTCCGCCGGCGCCGCCTGGTCGAGGAGGGCACGATGGCGAGCGAGACCGGGTGGACGCTGCACCCCGACCGGGCGCTGCCCAGCGACCCCGTCGTGCGTCCGATCGCCCGGGACATCCTCGCGGCCACGGCGGGCCTGCCGATCGTCTCCATGCACGGGCACGTCGACGCGGCGGTGCTGGCGCGGGACGAGCCGTTCCCGGACCCCGCGTCGCTGCTCGTCACGCCCGACCACTACCTGGTCCGGATGCTCGTCTCCCAGGGCGTGCCGCACGACGCGCTCGGCGTCCCGCGCCGGGACCGGCCGGGGGTCGTCGCCGATCCCCGGGAGGTCTGGCGCACGTTCGCCACCCACTGGTCGCTGTTCCGCGGGACGCCCACGCGCTACTGGCTCGAGCACGTCCTGGTCGAGGTGTTCGGACTCGACGAGCGGCCGTCTGCCCACTCCGCGGACCGGCTCTACGACCAGCTCGCCGAGCGGTTGGAGAAGCCGGCGTACCGGCCGCTCGCGCTCTTCGACGAGTTCGGCATCGAGATCCTGGCCACCACCGACGCACCGACCGCGACCCTGGCCGACCACGCCGACCTGGCCGGGCGCGGCTGGGGCGGGCGGATCGTGCCGACGTTCCGCCCCGACGCGCTGCTGCACGTGGACCGCCCGGGGTGGCGTGCCGACGTCGCTCTGCTGGAGGAGCGCTCGGGGGTCACGATCGGCGGGTACGGCGACCTGGTGCGCGCGCTGGAGGAGCGCCGGCGCGCGTTCGTCGCGGCCGGCGCCCGGGCCACGGACCACGGGCACCTGTCCACCGGCACGACGCCGCTGAGCGCGACGGAGGCGGACCGGATCGTCACGGCGGCGCTGCGCGGGGACGTCAGCGCGGCTGACGCGCAGGCGTTCTCCGGGCACATGCTGTTCGAGATGGCGCGCATGTCCGCGCAGGACGGGCTCGTGATGCAGCTGCACCCGGGCGTCCTGCGGGACCACGACCGCGGGGTGGCGGAGCTGCGCGGAGCCGACGTGGGCTACGACATCCCCGTGCCGACCGACTATGTGCACGGCCTGCGCCCGGTGCTCGAGGCGTTCGGTCACCACCCCGGTCTGCGGCTGGTGCTCTTCACGGTCGACGAGGACACGTTCAGCCGCGAGCTCGCGCCGATCGCCGGCGTGTATCCGGCGGTCCGGCTCGGGGCGCCCTGGTGGTTCCTGGACACCCCGGACGGCATGCGGCGGTTCCGCGAGGCCGTGACAGACACCGCCGGGTTCGCCAACACGACGGGCTTCGTCGACGACACCCGGGCCTTCTGCTCGATCCCCGCGCGGCACGACCTGGCGCGGCGGATCGACGCCGGGTTCCTGGCCCGGCTCGTCGCGGAGCACCGGCTGGACCTCGACGAGGCCCTCGAGACGGCGATCGACCTCGCCTACCGGATCCCGCGCGAGGCGTACGCACCTCCGACGGCCACCGCTTCCCCGATCAGTGCGAAGGAGCACGAGTGAGCGACATCCTGCAGCGCCTGGCGGCGCACCGTCTGGTCCCGGTCGTCGTGATCGACGACGCCGCGCACGCGGACGCGCTGGCCCAGGCGCTGGTCGACGGCGGACTGCCGGTCGCCGAGGTCACCTTCCGGACGCCGGCCGCCGCCGACGCCATCCGCGCGATCGCCGCCCGCGGCGACGTGCTCGTCGGCGCCGGCACGGTGCTGACCGCACAGCAGGTCGACGCGGCGGTCGCCGCGGGTGCGTCCTACGTGGTCTCGCCGGGCACCAGCCGCGCGGTGGTCGAGCGCTGCCAGGAGCACGGCATCCTCGCCCTGCCCGGCGCGGTGACGGCCACCGAGGTGCAGGCAGCCCTCGAGCTCGGGCTGACCACGGTGAAGTTCTTCCCCGCCGGCACGTCGGGCGGTGCCAAGGCGGTCGCGGCCCTCGCGGCTCCGTTCGGCGACGTCGGCTTCGTCCCCACCGGCGGCATCGGGCCCGGCAACCTCTCCGAGTACCTGGCCCTGCCGTGCGTGCGGGCCGTCGGCGGCTCGTGGATGGTCCCCCGGGACCTCGTGCGCGCCGGTGATCTCGACGCCGTCCGCGACCTCACGGCCGAGGCCGTGAGCCTCGTCGCCCACCCCTGACCCTGAGCTGCCGAGGAGTGCCACCCATGTCCGACCTGGTCATCCGTCCCGCGGGTGAGACGCGCTACGACGCGGTCTCGCTCGGCGAGGTCATGCTCCGCCTGGACCCCGGCGAGGGCCGCATCCGCACGGCCCGGTCGTTCCGGGTGTGGGAGGGCGGCGGCGAGTACAACGTGGCCCGCGGCCTGCGTCGCGCGTTCGGGCTGCGGACCGCGATCGTCACCGCACTCGCGGACAACGAGGTCGGCCGACTGGTCGAGGACTGCATCCTCACGGGCGGCGTCGACACCTCCTTCCTGCGCTGGCTGCCGTACGACGGCGTCGGGCGGGCCGTGCGCAACGGGCTCAACTTCACCGAGCGCGGCTTCGGCGTGCGCGGCGCCGTCGGGGTCAGCGACCGCGGCCACACCGCGGCCGCGCAGCTGGCCCCCGGGGACGTCGACTGGGAGCACCTGTTCGGCGAGCTCGGGGTGCGGTGGTTCCACACCGGCGGGATCTTCGCCGCCCTGTCCGACAGCGCCGCCGAGACCGTGATCGAGGCCGTCACGGTGGCCCGCAAGCACGGGACGATCGTCAGCTACGACCTCAACTACCGGCCGAGCCTGTGGAAGGCGGTCGGCGGGCAGGCCCGTGCGCAGGAGGTCAACCGCGCCATCGCGCCGCACATCGACGTGATGATCGGCAACGAGGAGGACTTCACGGCCTCGCTCGGCTTCGAGGTGGAGGGCGTCGACGAGAACCTCAGCGCCCTCGAGCTGGACTCGTTCGCGGCGATGATCGACCGCGTGGCGCAGGCGTACCCGAACTTCCAGGTCATCGCGACGACGCTGCGCACGGTGCACTCGGCGACGGTCAACGACTGGGGCGCCATCGCCTGGTCGAAGGCGACCGGCGTGGTCAGCGCGACGCACCGGGAGCGCCTCGAGATCCTCGACCGCGTCGGTGGCGGCGACTCCTTCGCGTCCGGCCTGGCCTACGGCCTGCTGGCGGGCGAGGACCTCCAGACGGCGGTCGAGTACGGCGCCGCGCACGGTGCCCTGGCCATGACCACGCCGGGGGACACCACGATGGTCAGCAAGGCCGAGGTGCTCAAGCTCGCCGGCGGCGGCGGTGCCCGGGTGGACCGCTGACCTGCGCCCGACAGGCGACGCCCGCCTCCGACGTGGTGCACTGAGCCCTGCACCCCGCACCGTCTGCACCACCCGGAGGTCCCGCCGTGAGCCACTCGATGTTGCCGTCCGCGATGCCTGGAGCCTCACTCGAGCTGGACCCCGAGGGCCGGCTGTTCTGCCCGGCATGCCGCGCGACCACCCTGGACGTGGCCGGGACCGACCAGGTCGACGGTGTCCTCTGGGTCAACCACACGCTGGTCTGCCGGTCCTGCGGCACCACCTCGCGGCTCGCCGTCGTGGGCGCGTTCGGCCAGACCGTGCTGCGGTGGCTGGACGACTGAGCGAACCGGTCAGGTCACCGCGCCCAGCTGCCAGGGCACGAACTCGTCGGCGCCCAGGTCCAGCTCCTCGGACACGGTCTGCCGCCCGGACGCGACGGCGATGATCAGCTCGAACAGCTCCTCGCCGACGGAGGTCACCGTGGCGGTGCCGTCCACGATCCGCCCGGCGTTGAGGTCCATGTCCTCGGTCATCCGCAGGTAGGTCGCGGTGTTGGTCGCCACCTTGATGGACGGGGTCGGCTTGCAGCCCAGCACGGACCCGCGGCCGGTGGTGAACACGACGACCGTGGCACCGCCGGCGACGAGGCCGGTGACGGAGACCGGGTCGTAGCCGGGGGTGTCCATGAAGGTGAACCCGCGGGCGGTCACGGGCTCGGCGTACTCGTAGACCTCGACCAGCTCCGCGGTGCCGCCCTTGGCCACGGCGCCGAGCGACTTCTCGAGGATGGTGGTCAGCCCGCCGGCCTTGTTGCCGGGCGACGGGTTGTTGTCCATGGTCCCGCCGCCGGCCGCGGTGTACCCCTTCCACCAGTCGAGGCGGTCGAGCAGCTTCTGGCCCACCTCACGGGAGACCGCGCGGCGCAGCAGCAGGTGCTCGGCGCCGAACACCTCGGGCGTCTCGGCCAGCACGGAGGTGCCGCCGCGGGCGACCAGCAGGTCGGACGCGTGCCCGAGCGCGGGGTTGGCGGTGATGCCGGAGTAGCCGTCGGAGCCGCCGCAGTTGAGGCCGAGCACCAGCTCGGAGACGGGTGCGGGGGTGCGGCGCAGGGCGTCGAGAGAGGGCAGCATCGCCTCGATGGCCGCGACACCGGCGCGCACGGTGGCCCGGATGCCGCCGGACTCCTGGATGACGAGCGTGGTCACGGGCTTGTCCGCGGGCAGGTCGAGCCCGTCCAGCAGCGACTGCGCCGGGATCATCTCGCAGCCGAGGCCGAGCACCAGCAGGCCGGCGATGTTCGGGTGGTCGGCGTACCCGCGCAGGGTGCGCCGGGTGATCTGCGCGCCCTCGCTGGTGGGGACCAGGCCGCAGCCCGTGTCGTGGGTCAGCGCGACGACGCCGTCGACGTGCGGGTAGGCGTCGAGCACCCGGCCGCGGAACTGGTCTGCGATGAGCCGTGCGGTCGAGGCCGAGCAGTTCACCGAGGTGACGATGCCGACGTAGTTGCGGGTGCCCCAGCGGCCGTCGCCGCGCTGGTAGCCGTCGAAGGTGCGCACCTCGCCGGGAGGCGTCGGCAGGGTGACGCGGGCGGTGCCGAACTCGTAGGTGCGCTCGGCGTCGTCCATGCCGAGGTTGTGCGAGTGCACGTGGTCGCCGACGGCGATGTCGCGCGTGGCGCGACCGATCGACTGCCCGTACTTGTGCACGGGGGCACCCGCCGCGACGGCGCGGACCGCGAGCTTGTGACCGCGCGGGACGCTCTGGGTGACCGTGAGCGAGCCGAGCAAGGTGCCGGACTGCAGGTCCCGCGTGGCCACGCCGACGTCGTCGTCGGGGCGCAGCACCAGGACGGCGTCGGCCAGCCGGAGCGTCGTCGTCACCGCGTCAGGATACCGCTTTCCCGACGAACTCACCCGCGAGCCCGCCCGGAACCCGCCGCCGATCTGCGGCAAGCGCCTACCCTCCTCACCATGGCTGCATCCGTCACGCTCAGCGACGTCGCCCGCGAGGCCGGGGTCTCCCTGGCGACCGCCTCCCGCGCGATCAACGGCAGCGCCAACCGCACCGTGCGCGCCGACCTGCGCGACCGCGTGCTCGCCGCGGCCGAGCGGCTGCGCTACACTCCGGACGCCAACGCGCAGGCCATGGCCCGCGGCCGCACCACCTCGCTCGGCCTCGTGGTGCACGACATCGCCGACCCGTACTTCTCCTCCATCGCCGCCGGTGTCGCCCGCGCCGCCGACCGTGCCGGGCTCCAGGTCACCCTGGCCAGCACCCAGCACGACCCCAGCCGGGAGAGCGGGCTGGTGGACCTGCTCAAGCGGCAGCGCGCCCGCGCGATCGTCATCGCCGGCGGACGCCTCGACGACGAGGCCACCAACGACGAGCTGCGCGCCGCGCTCGCGGACTACCGTGCCGTCGGCGGTTCCGTGGCGCTCATCGGGCAGCCGATCCTGGGCGTCGACAGCGTGGTGGTCGACAACGCGCAGGGAGCCGGCGACCTGGCCAAGGCGCTGCACGGCCGCGGCTACCGGCGGTTCGCCGTGCTGGCCGGACCGGCCGACCACCTGACCGCGCGCGAGCGGGCGGAGTCGTTCCGGGGCGCGCTGGCGGAGCTCGACTGCCCGGTCCCGGACGACGCCGTGTTCACCAGCGCGTTCACGCACGAGGGCGGCGAGGACGCGATGCGCACGCTGCTGCGCGCCGGGGAGCTGCCCGAGCTGGTGTTCGCGGTCAACGACGTCATGGCGCTCGGCGCGCTGGCGGTCGCCCGCGAGGCGGGGGTCCGCGTGCCCGAGGACCTGGCGCTGGCCGGCTTCGACGACATCGCCACCCTGCGCGACGTCGTCCCGGGGCTCACCACCGTCCGGATCCCGCTGGTCGAGGTGGGCATCGCCGCCACGGAGCTGGCCCTCGCGGACGCCTCCGACGAGCCCCGGCTGACGCACGTCCCCACGCAGGTGGTGCTGCGCGACTCGACGCCCGGGCGCTAGTCGTCCCAGGGCGCGCGCACGCCGGTCGCGGAGTCCTCCAGGCCGAGCAGGTGCGTGGCCATCCGCAGCCGTGCGCGGTCGGGGTCGCGCGCCGCGACGGCCGCCAGGATCGCCTCGTGCTCGACGAACGCCCGGTCCTCCGCGCCCTCGTCGCTCAGTCCCCGCCACAGCCGGGTCCGGGACGCGCGGCCGGCGAGGCCCTCGATCAGCGCGGCGAGCACGGGGTTGCCGGACGCACGCGCGACCTCCTCGTGGAACGCCAGGTCGGCGTCGACCAGCCGCTCGTGGTCGAGCGGGACCTCCACCAGGGCCCGGGCCGTCTCGTCGAGCGCGGTGCGGAGCCGGCCGAGGCAGGCGTCGTCGACGTGCAGGGCCGCCAGGCCGGCCGCCTCGGTCTCGAGCAGGCGTCGGACCGCGTGGAAGGCGGAGGCGTCGTCCTGCAGGTCAGCGACGAAGCCGACCGGCGCGAGCAGCAGCGCCGGGTCGAGCGTCGTGACGTAGGTGCCGTCGCCGTGCCGGGACTCGAGGATGCCGAGGGTGCCGAGCGCGTGGACACCCTCGCGCAGGGACCCCCGGGACACGCCGAGGGTCGCCGCCAGCTCCTTCTCCGCAGGGAGACGCTCGCCGGCCTGGAGTCGTCCGTCGAGGATCATCTGCTTGACCCCGTCGACGACGTCGTCGGAACGTGACACGGTGCGAACCTAGCCGGTCGGTAGGTCAGAACGTGTCGAACGGGAGGCCGTACACCCGCGTCGCGGTCCCGCCGAGCACCGCAGCCCGGTCGTGCTCGCCCAGCTGGTCCACCGTCGAACGCAGCCCGTGCCAGACGTGCGCGTAGGAGTCGCCCTCGAGCAGCGCGTACGGCCAGTCGCTGCCGAGCATGAGCCGGTCGGGCCCGAAGACCTCCAGCGCGCGGTCGACGGCCGGTCGCAGGTGGTCCGGGGTCCAGCCCGCGCCGGCCGCGGTGGTCAGGCCGGAGAGCTTGGCCACCACGTTCGGCATCTGCGCGACCGCACCCAGCAGCGCCGACCAGCGGGTCCACCCGTCCCGGTCGCCCGCGCGCAGGACCGCCAGCGGCGGGTCGCCCAGGTGGTCGAGGACGATGGTCAGCTTCGGGTGGTTCTCGGCCAGCGTCGCCACGTGGGCCAGGGCCGTCGGGGTGTGCGCGGTCAGGTCGAGGGTGAGCCGGCGCTCGGTGAGCAGGGTGAGGCTGGCGTCCACCCTGCGGTCGAGCAGCCAGTCCGGGTCCCGGGCGTCGTGGCCGCGGTGACCGATGCCGACGATCGGCTCGCGGCGCCAGGTGTCCAGCTGCGCGGCCGCGTCGTCGGGCGAGTCCAGCGGCACCCACGCCACGACGCCGGCGACGCGGGAGCACGACAGCGCCTGGAACAGCATGCGCTCGGAGTCGGCGCGGTTGTCGGCGGCCTGGACCAGGACCACCCAGGGCACGCCCTCGTCGGCGAGCTGGTCCTCGATGTCCGACACCCGGAACGGGCGGTGCACGGCCGAGTTCTCCGGCGTCATCCACGGGTAGTGCACCGCGTCCGGGTCCCACACCTGCAGGTGGGCATCCACGACATCGGGCATGGCAGCGACGCTAGCAGTGGTCCGATGTCTGGGCTCCGCGCAGGTACCGTTCCTCATCGAACCCTCATCAATCGCTTAATTCATCGGAGGACTTCGCTCACCGGCCCACCGCGTAGCCCTGCATGCCTCGGGGGTTGGCCGCCGCGACCAGCATCCCGTCGGGCCGCACGCCCGCCGCGCTGAGCCGCCCGAGCTCCCACGGTCCGACGGTCTCCACCTGGTGACCGCGCGCGGCGAGCGCGGCGAGCACGTCCGCGCCGAGCCGCGACTCGGCCACCAGCCCCCGCGGGGTGTGGGTGCGCGGGTAGAACGAGCCCGGCACGTGCGACGAGTGCCACATGGGGGCGTCGATCGCCTCCTGCAGACCGGCCCCGCCCACCAGGTGCCGCAGCAGGAACGGCACCGTCCACTGGTCCTGCTGGTCGCCGCCGGGTGTGCCGAACGCGATGCCGGTGCCGTCGTCGTCGAGCAGCAGGCCCGGGCTGAGCGTGGTCCGCGGTCGGGTGCCCGGGGCCAGGCTGGCCGGCAGCCCGGGCTCCAGCCAGAACATCTGCGCCCGCGTGGGCAGCGCGAACCCCAGGCCGGGCACCACGGGGCTGGACTGCAGCCACCCGCCCGACGGGGTCGCGGAGACCCGGTTGCCCCAGCGGTCGACGACGTCGACGTGGCAGGTGTCGCCGGGACTCAGCCCCTGGGGCGAGACCGTCGGCTCCCCGGTGCCGGGCGTGCTGGCGGCGGCGGGTGCCCCCCACAGTGCCGACGCCAGCCGCGGGACCCGCCCGTCCGGCGAGCCGGGCAGCAGCCCCTCGGCGGCGGTCCGCCCGACCAGGCGGGCACGCTCCGCCGCGTAGGCCGGGGACAGCAGGGTGTCGAGGGGGACGTCGGCGGAATCGCCGTACCAGGCTTCCCGATCGGCGAACGCGAGCTTGGTCACCTCGACGACGGCGTGCACCAGCGCGAGCGTGTCGTCGGCGCGCACCAGCTCGTCCACGCCCAGGGCGTCGAGCATCGCGAGCTGCTGCAGCAGGACGGGCCCCTGCCCCCAGGCGGCGGTCTTGTGCACGGTCCGGCCCGCGAACCGCAGGGAGACGGTCGGCTCCTCGGTCACCCGCCAGCCCGCGAGGTCGTCGGCCCGCAGGAGGCCGGTGTGACGTCGGCCCGAGGAGTCGCGGACCGCGACGGTGGACTGGAAGGTGTCGACGGCCTCGGCGACGAACCCCTCGTAGAACGACCGCCGCGCGGCCTCGATCTGCGCCTCGCGGGTGCCGCCCGTGACCAGCAGCCGCTCGAACGTGTCGGCCAGCGCCGGGTTGGTGAAGCGTGCTCCCGCGGTCGGCACCGCGCCGTGCGGGAGGTAGACCTCCGCGGACGTCGGCCAGTGCTCGGTGAACATCTCGGCGACCGTGGCGATGGTCCGGGACGCGGCGCGCACCAGCGGGTAGCCGTCGCGCGCGTAGCCGATGGCGGGAGCCAGGACGTCGGCCAGGGGCAGGGTGCCGTACCGCGCGAGCAGGTCGAGCCAGGCGCCGAACGCGCCGGGCACCACGGCGGCCAGGTGGCCGGTCCCGGGGACCAGGTCGAGGCCCAGGTCGCGGTAGGCGTCGACGGTCGCCGCGGCCGGCGCGGTGCCCTGCCCGCAGACGACGAACGTGTGCCCGTCGGCCGCCCGGTACCCGATGATCGGCGCGTCGCCCCCCGGTCCGTTGAGGTGCGGCTCCACCACCGAGAGCGTGAACCCGGCGGCGACGGCCGCGTCGAACGCGTTCCCGCCGGCCTCCAGCACCCGCATGCCGACCGCCGACGCCAGCCAGTGCGTCGAGGCGACCATGCCGAAGGTGCCGGTGAGCTCGGGGCGGGTGGTGAACACCCGTCGATCCTGCCGCACACAGGTGGCGAACGGTTCGTGAACAACGGCCGGTTCGGGCCGATACGTCGCTGACCTGCGCGGATACTCGCCCGGTGCACGCTGACCTCACGCTCCTGACCCAGCGCCTCGGCACCGCCGTCGGCGGCTACCGGGCGACCGCCGGTGCCACGGTGGCCGACCTGGCCCACCCGGTGGACGTGGTCGACGCCGGCCTGCCGGTGGCGCAGCTCGAGCTGATCTTCCGGTCCCCGCACGTGGCCAGCGTCGCGGTGCGGGACCCGCACGACGAGAGCCGGATCGGCCTGGTGACGCGTCCGCGCTTCACCGCCGCGATGACCGGGCGGCTCGGCTTCGGCCGCGCGGTCCTCGCCCGCCGGGGGACGCACGAGCTGACCGACTGGGGCCCGATGGTCGTGGCGCCGGCCGCACCGGTCTCGGAGGTCGCCGTGCGCGCCATGCAGCGGTTCGACGAGCGTCGGTACGACGACGTGCTCGTGGCCGACGAGTCCTGGCGCGTGGTGAGCACCGCCGACCTGATGCGGTCGCTGTCCACGCTCCTGGCGGTGCGGTCGTTGCACGACGCGCTGACCGGCCTGCCCCACCGGTCGATGGCGATGCACGAGCTGGCCCGCCGGTGCGCCGACGTCGCCGGCACCCGCTCCCGCGTGGTCGTGGTGCTGCTCGACGTCGTGGGCTTCTCCCGGCTCAACTCGGCGTACGGCCAGGGCGTCGGTGACGTCGTCCTCGCGGGGATCGGTGCGCGGCTGACCGGGGGACTGCCGGCGGGGTGGCAGGCGGCGCGGACCGCCGGCGACGAGTTCGCTGTCGTCGCCACCCTTCCCGCAGCAGCCTCCGACGAGCACGCCACCGCGCTGGCCGACGGGCTGCGGCGCGACGTCGTCGCGCTCCTGGCGGCGCCGCAGTCGGGGATCGACCCCCGGGCGTGGCCGTCGCTCCACTCGGCCGTCGTGAGCTCCGGTGCCGGGACGGCCGACGCGGAGCGGCTCTTCGGTGCCGCCCAGAGGGGTCTGCGCGCGGCGAAGGAGTCGGCATCGGTCGGCGAGGGTCTGGCCGAGGAGCTCCGCGCGATCCTCACGGGGGACGTCGAGATCTCGGACATCTGACCCAGGTGCTGGCCGGTACGGGGTGCAGTGCCCCTTGCGGTACGGAATGCGTTGGTCATAGGGTCCTGCGACTGTGGTTGACACGTGTCAACACAAGGCGCGGGGATCTCTCTCCGTTGCCGCCGGCGCAGTGACGTGAGGAGCGGGTCAATGAGGACCAGCAGGTGGATCGGGGCGCTCAGCGCGCTCGCGGTCGCGGTGACGACGGTGGTCGCCGCCGCAACAGGAGCGCAGGCGGTGGGCCCCGACCGGCTCCCGCTGACCATCACCAACTCGAGCGGCCGGGGTGAGGCCGTCTACGTGTACGTGCTGGGCACCAACCTCAGCACCGGGCGCCTCGGGTACGTGAACGCCGCGGGCACCTTCACGGCGTGGCCCGCGGGCAACAACCCGCCGTCGGCGGCGCCGGACGTCGCGATCGCGGGGCCGGGCAACGGTGGCAGCACCACGATCCAGGTGCCGCGCGGGATCTCCGGCCGCGTCTACTTCTCGCTCGGGGAGAAGCTCAAGTTCTTCCTCACGCCCGACGGCCTCGTGCAGCCGGCGCCGTGGGCGAGCGGCGACGCGAACCACAACATCCTGTTCGACTGGAGCGAGTTCACCTACAACGACGCCGGCCTCTGGCTCAACAGCTCGCAGGTCGACATGTTCGCCCTGCCGCACGCCGTGACGGTCACGGGTGCGTCCGGCACCCGGCGGACCGGTGACCTCGTCGCCAACGGCCGGGACAGCACGATCAACCAGATCGCCGCGCAGCCCGGCTGGGCGAACACCGTGGTGAAGCGCGCCGACGGCACCGTCCTGCGGGTGCTCGCGCCCGGCAAGGCGGCGGGCGCCGGCCTGATGAGCGCCACGTACCTCGACCCGTACATCGCCTCGGCGTGGGGCGCGTACGCGGGCAAGACGCTCACCGTCGTGCCGTTCGGCGACCAGCCGAGCATCAGGTACTTCGGCCGCACCTCGGGCACCACGATGACGTTCACCAACAGCTCCGGCCAGCAGGTGGCCTCCTTCGCGCGGCCCAGCAGCGCGGACGTGTGGGGCTGCGACGGCGCGCTGCACGCCCCGAACGACCAGGTGGTCGGTCCCATCGCCCGCACCCTGTGCGCGGCGCTGAACCGCGGCACGCTCGGCACGGTCGACACCCAGCCCAGCACCGACGCGTCCGCGTTCTACAAGAGCAACCCGACCAACCAGTACGCGCGGATCGTGCACGCCAACATGGCCGACGGCAAGGCCTACGCGTTCGCGTTCGACGACGTCGGCGCCTTCGAGTCCCTGGTGCACGACGGGTCGCCCACCGCGGCCGGCCTGATCATCCAGCCGTTCACGGGCGGGGGGACGACGAACCCGCCGCCCACCGGCAGCGGCAGCGCGCTCGTCAACGCGAACGGCATGTGCCTGGACAACAGCGCGCAGAACACGGCCAACGGCAACAGGATCCAGATCTGGGGCTGCAACGGCACGGTCGCCCAGAAGTGGACCTTCGTGCAGGCCGGCACCACGCTGCGGGTCCAGGGCAAGTGCCTCGACATCGCCGGCGGCGGCACCGCCAACGGCACCAAGGTGCAGCTCTGGGACTGCAACGGTACCGGCGCCCAGGTCTGGATCCCCCAGAACGGCGGGTACTACAACCCGCAGTCCAACCGCTGCCTCGACAACCCCGGCCACTCGACGACGCCGGGTACCCAGGTCCACATCTGGGACTGCAACGGCGCGAACGCCCAGAAGTGGAAGCTGGGCTAGCTAGACCCCACCCTCGAAGCCCAGCTGTCGCCACGCCTCGTACGTGGCGACAGCTGCGGCGTTCGAAAGGTTCATCGACCGCCGGCCGGGGAGCATGGGGATCCGCAGCTGGGCGGTGATCCGGGGGTGCGCGAGGACCTCGTCGGGGAGCCCGGTCGGCTCCGGGCCGAACAGCAGGACGTCGTCCGCGCGGTAGGCCAGCTCGGTGTGGTGCTGGGTGGCGTGGGTGGTGAACGCGAACACCCGCCCCGGGACGGCCGCGAGCAGTGCCTCCAGGTTCGCGTGCACCACCACGTGCGCGAGGTCGTGGTAGTCCAGTCCCGCGCGGCGCAGCTTGGCCTCCGACAGGTCGAACCCGAGGGGCTCCACCAGGTGCAGCGTCGACCCCGTGCCGGCTGCCAGCCGGATGGCGCTGCCAGTGTTGCCGGGGATGCGGGGCTCGAAGAACGCGACATGCAGCACCCGGTGATCCTACGGATAGCGTGCTGCCATGCCCTATGACGCCGACGCCTCCCGCTACGACTCCATGACCTACCGCCGCACCGGTCGCAGCGGACTGGACCTGCCCGCGCTGTCGCTCGGCCTGTGGCACAACTTCGGTGACACCACCCCGCTGGACACCCAGCGGGCCGTCCTGCGCCGGGCGTTCGACCTGGGCATCACGCACATCGACCTGGCAAACAACTACGGCCCGCCGTACGGCTCCGCGGAGGAGAACTTCGGCCGCGTGCTGGCCTCCGACCTGCGGCCGTACCGCGACGAGCTGGTCATCTCCTCCAAGGCCGGCTACGACATGTGGCCGGGCCCGTACGGCGACGGCGGCTCCCGCAAGTACCTGCTGTCCTCGCTGGACCAGTCGCTGACGCGCATCGGCGTGGACTACGTCGACATCTTCTACTCCCACCGCCCCGACCCGTCCGTGCCGGTCGAGGAGACGATGGGCGCCCTGCACACCGCGGTGACCAGCGGCAAGGCGCTCTACGCCGGCATCTCGAACTACTCCCCGGAGCAGACCCGGACCGCGCAGCAGGTGCTCGCGGACCTCGGCACGCCGCTGCTCATCCACCAGCCCAGCTACTCGATGTTCAACCGGCACATCGAGAACGTCGGCGAAGGTCAGACCGAGAACCTGCTCGACGTCGTCGGCGACCTGGGCATCGGCACCATCGTGTTCTCCCCGCTGGCGCAGGGCCTGCTGACCGGCCGCTACCTGTCCGGCGACGTGCCCGCCGACTCCCGCGCGGCCGTCGGCCACTTCCTCAAGCCGACCGCCCTGTCCGAGACGTACCTGTCCCGCGCGCGAGCGCTGAACGAGGTCGCCGCCGGTCGCGGTCAGTCCCTCGCCCAGCTGGCCCTGTCCTGGGTCCTCCGCGACGACCGCATCACCTCGGCCCTCGTCGGCGCCAGCTCGGTCGCCCAGCTGGAGGACAACGTCAAGGCGCTCAGCGCCCCGCCGCTGACCGAGGACGAGCTGTCGGCCATCGAGCCGCACGCGGTCGACGGCACGGGCCGCTGACCGCGTCCGACCGAGGGCGCCAACTCGTCAGTTGCAGCCGACATCGTCCGCTCTAGCAGACGAACCCGGCCGGAGCTGACGAGTTCGGCGTCGGGGTCAGACCACCCGCGCCGGGGGGGCGGTGCTTTCCCGGATCACCAGCTCCGTGGCCAGGTCGATGCGCGGGTTGGTGGGCGCCTCGCCGCGGGCCATCGCCAGCACCATGCGGGTGGCCGTCGCGGCCATCTCCTGCAGGGGCTGGTGGATGGTGGTCAGCGGGGGGCCGATCCACTCGGTGACGGGCAGGTCGTCGTAGCCGACGATCGACAGGTCCTCCGGGATGCGCAGGTTCAGCTCACGGGCCGCGCGCATCACGCCGAGCGCCTGGAAGTCCGAGCCGGCGAAGATGGCGGTGGGCCGGTCGGGACGGTCCAGCAGGTCCATGCCGTGGGTGTAGCCGCCGCCGACGAAGAAGTCGCCGTACCGCACGAGCGTCGGGTCCACGGCCACGCCGGCCTCGTCCAGCGCGGTGCGGTACCCGTCGATCCGCGCGCGGCTGCACAGCACGTCGACCGGGCCGGAGATGACGGCGATCTTGCGGTGCCCGAGCCCCAGCAGGTGCCGGGTCGCGGCCAGGCCGCCCGCCCAGTTGGCGGACCCGACGGTCGGGACACCGGCGGGCTGCTCACCGGCCGTGTCGACGACGACGAACGGGATGGACCGCGTCTCCAGCTGCCGCCGCTGCGCCGGGTCCAGGTCGGACAGGACGAGGATGACGCCACGGGGCCGGCGCGCCAGCACGTCGTCGAGCCACTCCTGCCGGGGTCGGTGCGCACCGCCCAGCTCGGAGAGCACGACGCCCATCCGCTCCGGGCCGGCCACGGACTCGACCCCCTTGATGATCTGCACGGCCCAGCCGGCGTCGAGCTCGTGGAAGACGAGGTCGAGCAGCCCGGGGCCGGACTGGGAACGGCCACGACGGCGGCGGTACTGGTACCGGTCGATGACCTCCTCGACGCGAGCACGGGTCACCGCGGCGACGTCCGTGCGCCCGTTGAGCACCTTGGAGACCGTGGGGATGGACACCCCGGCCTCGGCGGCGATGAGGGCGATGGTCGCCGTGGTCCCAGGTAGCTCGGGGACGACGTCGTCTTCGGGGCTCGCGGAGGCGCTGGTGGTGGTCATCGAGGCTGAGGGTCCGGTCTGCTCGTCGCAACTATCGGGCAGAACGTAGCACCGACCGTGGACCCCGCCCAGAACAGCGGCCGGATCTCATCCGGTCCCTGCTCGATGATGAGAAACGTTTGCCAAAATTCGCATCACGATTGCCATCGCCGCCCGAGGGGCCTAGCGTCCACCTCCGGCAGATATCGACAAAGCGGTCGATACTTTCGACTCTCACAGGGCCGTGAGACGGAGGTGGACAGGTCGGATGACAGAGCAGATCGCACGCCCGGACGGCGTCGTCGACGACCTGGTCGCCCGCATGACCCTGGAGGAGAAGCTCTCGCAGCTGGTCGGCCTCTGGGTCGGTGCGGACGCCACGGGCGGCGGCGTCGCCCCGCACCAGTCCGAGATGACGGCCGACGGGCTCGGCTGGTCGGAGGTCATCCGCGACGGCCTGGGCCAGCTCACCCGCCCGTACGGCTCCGCGCCCGTGCACCCCGCCGCGGGTGCTCGCTCGCTGGCCGCGTCGCAGGCGGAGATCGTCGCCGCCAACCGCTGGGGCATCCCGGCCCTCGTGCACGAGGAGTGCCTCACGGGCTTCGCCGCCTGGGGCGCCACCGCGTACCCGGTCCCGTTGTCCTGGGGCGCCAGCTTCGACCCCGTGCTGGTCGAGGCGATGGCGCACCGGATCGGTACGTCGATGCGGTCGGCCGGCGTGCACCAGGGACTCGCGCCCGTGCTCGACGTGACTCGCGACTACCGGTGGGGCCGCACCGAGGAGACCATCGGCGAAGACCCGTACCTCGTCGGCACCGTGGGGACCGCCTACGTGCGCGGCCTCGAGAGCGCGGGCGTCGTCGCCACCCTCAAGCACTTCGCCGGGTACTCGGCCAGCCGCTCCGGGCGCAACCTGGCACCCGTCTCGATCGGTCCGCGGGAGCTGGCGGACGTCATCCTGCCGCCGTTCGAGATGGCGGTGCGCGAGGGCGGCGCACGGTCGGTCATGCACTCCTACGCCGAGCTCGACGGTGTGCCGTCGGCCGCCGACGCCACCTTGCTCACCACGACCCTGCGCGACCGGTGGGGCTTCGCCGGCACCGTCGTCGCCGACTACTTCGGCATCCGGTTCCTGCAGACGCTGCACGGCGTGGCCGGCTCCGAGGCCGAGGCGGCCGTGCTCGCCCTCACGGCCGGCGTGGATGTCGAGCTGCCCAGCGTGCACTGCTACGGCGAGCCGCTGCGTGGTGCGCTGGCCCGCGGCGAGGTCGACGAGGCGCTGGTCGACCGGGCGGTCCGCCGCGTCCTGCTGCAGAAGGCCGAGCTGGGCCTGCTCGACCCGGACTGGTCCCCGACGCCGACCGCCGAGCCCGTCCTGGACGACGACGAGAGCCGCGACCTCGCCCTGCGGCTGGCGCGAGAGGCGATCGTCCTGCTGGCCAACCCGGCGGACACCCTCCCCCTGCGCGCCGGCGCGCAGATCGCGCTGGTCGGGCCGCTGGCGGACGACCCCATGGCGATGCTCGGCTGCTACTCGTTCCCCGCGCACGTGGGCGTGCACCACCTCGAGCACGGGCTGGGCATCGAGATCCCGACGCTCCGGGACGCCCTGCGCCACGCCCGGGCCTCCGTCGCCTACGCCCGCGGCTGCGACGTCACCGACCCGAGCCGCGAGGGGTTCGGCGAGGCGGTCGACGCCGCGCGGGCCGCCGACGTCTGCGTCGTCGCCGTGGGCGACCGGGCCGGCCTGTTCGGCCGCGGCACCTCCGGCGAGGGCTGCGACGCCACCGACCTGCACCTGCCCGGTGTCCAGGAGGACCTCGTGCGGGAGCTGCTCGACACAGGCACCCCCGTCGTGATCCTGCTGCTCACCGGCCGGCCGTACGCGATCGGCCCGCTCGCGGCCGACGACGCCGCCGTGGTGCAGGCCTTCTTCCCCGGGCAGCTCGGCGGGCAGGCGCTCGCGGAGGTGCTCGCGGGGACCACCAACCCGTCGGGGCGCCTGCCGGTGAGCATCCCGGCGGACGCCTCGGGCCAGCCGGGGACCTACCTGTCCGCGCCGCTGGGCCGGCGCACGGGCGTGTCGTCGGTGGACCCGACGTCGCCCTTCCCGTTCGGCCACGGCCTGTCGTACACGACGTTCAGCTGGTCGGCCCGCGCGACGAGCGAGGTGTGGCCGGTCGACGGCGAGGCGACCGTCGAGGTGCTGGTCACCAACACGGGGGACCGCGCGGGCGCCGACGTCGTGCAGCTGTACCTGCACGACCCGGTCGCCCAGGTGACCCGGCCCGTCGTGCGCCTGGTCGGGTACGCGCGCACGGAGCTCGAGCCCGGGCAGTCCGCCCTGGTGACGTTCACCGTGCCCGCCGACGTCACCGCCTTCACGGGACTCTCCGGCGCCCGCGTCGTCGAGCCCGGTGATGTGCAGCTGCGGGTGGCCCGCTCCAGCGCCGACGACTGCGAGGTCCTGGCGTTGCGGCTCACGGGCGAGCTGCGCGAGGTCGACCACACGCGCCGCCTGACCACGGAGGTGTCCGTCCTCCCGCTCGGCGCCCACGACCTGATGGAGGTGACGAGCGCATGACCCTGCAGGAACCCGCGGTGGCCGACCCGGTCCCACCCCCGGCGCTCCTGGTGCCGGCACCCAGGAAGAGGAACAAGCGCAAGCCGCGCAAGGAGACGTGGGTCGCGCACGACGGGACGGTGATCCACGCCGTGCACCAGAGCTGGGCGGCGGCGCTGCGCAAGGACTGGCGGCTCTACTCGTTCCTGGTGCTGCCGCTCGTCTTCCTGATCATCTTCCGGTACGTGCCGATCCTCGGGAACGTCGTCGCGTTCCGCCGGTTCCGGCCGGGCGGCAGCATGTTCGGCGACGAGTGGGTGGGCCTCTACTACGTCCGCATGTTCATCAACGACCAGCAGTTCTGGCACGCGTTCACCAACACGGTGGTGCTCGGTTTCCTCACCCTGCTGGTGGTGTTCCCGCTGCCGATCGTCCTGGCGCTCATGCTCAACGAGGTCCGGTCCCGGACGTTCAAGCGGAGCATCCAGACGATCTCCTACCTGCCGCACTTCATGTCCGTCGTGATCGTCGCGGGCATCGTGTTCCAGCTCACCTCCGTCAACGGCACGGTCAACCAGATCATCGAGGCGGCCGGCGGGCAGGCGGTCACCTTCATGCAGGAGCCGTCCTGGTTCCGCACGATCTACCTGACCTCCGAGGTCTGGCAGACCGTCGGCTGGGGCACGATCCTCTACCTCGCGGCGCTCACGACGATCGACGACCAGCTCTACGAGGCGTCGCGCATCGACGGCGCCAACCGGTGGCAGCAGACCTGGCACATCACGCTGCCCGGCATCCGGCCGACGATGATCGTGCTGCTCATCCTCAACGTCGGCACGTTCATGGCGGTCGGCTTCGAGAAGATCCTGCTGCTGTCCAACCCGCTCATCTACTCGACGGCCGACGTCATCTCCACGTACCTGTACCGCGTCGGGATCGTGTCCAACTCCATCAGCTACGCCACGGCGATCGGCCTGTTCGAGGCCCTCATCGGCGTCACCCTGATCCTGTCGGCCAACGCGATCTCCCGGAAGACCGTGGGGGCCAGCCTGTGGTGACCACCGACCTCACCCGCGTCCCCTCCACCGGCGTGAAGGACACCCGCGGACTGCGCGTCTTCCGCCTGGTCAACGGCGCGGTCCTCCTCGTCGTCGCGGCCCTCGTCCTGTACCCGTTCGTCAACATCGTGGCCCAGGCCTTCAGCTCCGAGGGCTACATCAACTCGGGGCAGGTCAACCTGGTCCCGCGCGGGTTCAACCTCACCACGTTCCAGGTGGTGTTCGGCGACTCGATGTTCTGGCGCAACTACCGCAACACCATCGAGTACACGGTGATCGCCACGGCCATCGCGATGGCCCTGACCACCACGTACGCATACGCCCTGTCCAAGCAGCACCTCAAGGGCCGCAAGTTCTTCATCGGCGTGGCCGTGGCCACCATGTTCTTCAACGGCGGCCTGATCCCGAACTACATCCTCATCAGCCAGCTCGGCTTCCGGAACACCCTGTGGGCGATCGTCCTGCCCAACGCCATCAGCGTGTTCAACCTGCTGGTGATGAAGTCGTTCTTCGAGAACTTCCCGAGCGAGCTCGAGGAGGCCGCCTCGATCGACGGCATGAGCACCTACGGCGTGTTCTTCAAGGTGGTGCTCCCGCTGAGCAAGGCCGTGGTGGCGACGATGCTGCTGTTCTACGCGGTCTCGTTCTGGAACGGCTGGTTCGGCGCCTTCCTCTACATGGACGACCCGAACCTCTACCCGGTGACCGTGTACCTGCGCAACCTCATGGCCGGCGTCACCGGCGGCACGTCGATCCAGGGCGGCGGCACGGACAACCTCACCCAGATCGGCGCCAACGTGCAGTCCGTGACCATGCTCCTCACGGTCCTGCCCATCATCTGCCTCTACCCGTTCCTCCAGAGGTACTTCGTGTCGGGCGTGATGCTCGGCGCGGTGAAGCAGTAACCCCCTTCCAGCTCTCCAAGGAGAATCATGAGGACCACCAGAAAGCGCGCCGCCGCCGCCGCGTCGGTCGCGGTGCTCGCGCTCACGCTCACGGCCGCGTGCTCGTCGGACGGCGACCCGGCGGACGAGCCGTCGGCCAGCGCCAGCGGCATCCCCGACGCGCAGCGCGTCGGCGCCATGGAGGACTTCGAGGTCGGCACCGACTTCGTCGCGACGGAGCCGGTGACGCTCGGCGTCCTGTACCGCGACCACCCCAACTACCCGCTGAACAAGGACTGGCTGTTCTTCTCGCACCTGGCGGAGAACAACAAGGTCAGCTTCGACCTGACCAGCGCGCCGCTGTCCGACTGGGACGCCAAGAAGTCGCTGATCATCAGCGCCGGCGACGCCCCGGACCTGATCCCGGTGACCTATCCCGGTCAGGAGACGCAGTTCGTGTCCGGCGGAGCCCTCCTGCCGATCAGCGACTACGTGCAGTACATGCCGAACTTCCAGCAGAAGATCGAGGAGTGGGGGCTCCAGCCCTACATCGACAACCTGGTGCAGGCGGACGGCAAGTACTACATGCTCCCGGGCCTGTACGAGTCGCCGCAGCCGCAGTACTCCATCGCGATCCGCCAGGAGCTGTGGGAGAAGGCGGGGATCACGGACGACCCGCAGACGTGGGACGACCTGCGTGACGACCTCGAGACGCTCAAGGACGCGAACCCGGGTGTCTGGCCGATGTCGGACCGCTGGTCCACGACGAACAACAGCCCGCTCGGGGCCACGCTGAACCTCGCCGCGCCGAACTTCGGCACGGTCGCCGGCTGGGGCTTCGGCAACGGCCTGGTCTACGACGAGGACTCGACGACGTTCTCGTACGCCGCGTCGGGCGACGGCTACAAGGAGCTCGTGTCGTACTTCGCCTCGCTGGTCGAGGACGGCCTGCTCGACCCGGAGTCGGTCACCCAGGACGACGACACCGCGAAGCAGAAGTTCGGCAGCGGCCAGTCGCTGGCGATCTCCGGCAACACCCAGGAGATCACCAGCTACGCCAAGACGTTCACGGACGCCGGGAACACCGAGGCCAAGGTGCACCTCATCCGGGTGCCCGAGGGCCCCGCCGGGGACAACGTCGCGTCCGGCAGCCGGGCCGCGTCGGGCTTCATGCTCTCGTCCGAGGTGGCCGAGAAGCCGCACTTCCTCGCGCTCCTGCAGTTCGTCGACTGGCTCTACTACTCGGACAACGGCCTCGAGTTCGCCAAGTACGGCGTCGAGGGCACCACGTTCACCCGGGACGGCGAGACGCGGACGCTGGCCGCCGACGTCGACTGGAACGGCGTCAACCCCGCGGGCACCAAGAAGCTGAACGCCGACTTCGGCTTCAGCAACGGCGTGTGGATGCTGGCCAACGGCACGACGGACGAGCTGATCCGCGGGCTGAACACCGAGGCGACGAACGAGTTCATCGACGCCATGGCGGACAAGACCGAGCTGCCGCTGGTCCCGTCCGCACCGCTGGACGAGATGCAGCAGGAGCAGATCACGCTCTGGCAGGCCGCCCTGAACGACTCGGTCACGCAGAACACGGCCGCGTTCATCCTCGGCCAGCGCCCGATGTCCGAGTGGGACGCGTGGCAGACCGAGCTCAAGGGTCTGAACGTGGACCAGTACGTGGAGACGTTCAACACCGCTCTCGCCGCCAAGGGCTGAGCACCTCGGCCGGCCCCGCGTTCCCGCGGGGCCGGCCTGTCCCTGGAGGACCATGAGCGACCAGATCCTGTACGGCGGCGACTACAACCCCGAGCAGTGGCCGCGCGAGGTGTGGGACGACGACCACGCGGCGTTCGACCTGGCGGGGATCACGGCGGTGACGGTCGGCGTCTTCGCGTGGGCGCACCTGCAGCCCGCGGAGGACCGCTACGACTTCACGACGCTGGACGCGATCGTCGAGCGGGCGGCCGCCGAGGGCCGCCGCATCGTCCTGGCCACCCCGAGCGGGGCGATGCCGCCGTGGCTGGCCCGTGCGCACCCCGACGCCTGCCGCGTCGACTTCGAGGGCCGGCGGCACGTGTACGGCCAGCGTCACAACCACTGCCCCTCCTCGAGGGCCTTCGCCCGGTTGTCGGTGGCGATGGCCGGCCGGCTGGCCCAGCGGTACGGCGACCACCCCGCAATCGTCGCCTGGCACGTGGGCAACGAGTACGGCGGCGCCTGCTACTGCGACCTGTGCGCGGCGGCGTTCCGCGTCTGGCTGCGGGAGCGCTACGTCACCCTGGACCGGCTCAACGAGGCCTGGAACACGACGTTCTGGTCGCACGTCTTCACCGACTGGGCCCAGGTCCAGCCGCCGACGGCGCTCTCCGAGCACTGGCGCGGCCCGAACCACACCGCGTTCCAGGGCATCACCCTCGACTACCGCCGGTTCATGTCCGACGCGCTGCTCGGGGGCTTCCTGGCCGAGAAGGCGGCAATCCGCGCGCACGTCCCGGAGACCCCCGTCACGACGAACCTCATGGGGCTCTACCAGCCGGTCGACTACCACCGGTGGGCGCCGCACCTGGACCTGGCCACCTGGGACAACTACCCGCCCGAGGACCCGTCGCCGGTCCGGACGGCCGCGCGCATGGCCCTGGCGCACGGGGCGATGCGGGGCCTGCGTGGGGGAGCGCCGTTCTGGGTGATGGAGCAGACGCCGTCGACCACCGCGAGCCGGGACGTCAACGCGGTCAAGCGTCCCGGCGTCCTGGCGCTGTGGACGTGGCAGTCCGTGGCGCACGGCGCCGACGCCACCCTGTTCTTCCAGCTGCGGCAGTCGCGCGGCGCCTGCGAGAAGTACCACGGTGCCGTCCTCGACCACGGCGGCCGCACGGACACCCGGGTGTTCCGGGAGGTCGCGGCCCTCGGTGCGCAGCTGGCCGCGCTCGGCGACGCGACGCTCGGTGCCCGGACCCCCGCGCGGGTGGCGCTGCTGCTCGACTGGGACTCGTGGTGGGCGGCGGAGATGTCCGACGGCCCCAACCGGAACGTCCGCTACCTCGACGTGCTGGGCTCCTACCACCGGGCGCTGTGGCACCTGAACGCGCTGGTCGACGTCGTCCCGGTGACCGCGGACCTGTCCTCCTACGACGTGGTCGTCGCGCCCCTGCTGCACCTCGTCAAGGGGGACCTGGCATCTCGCGTGCGCGCTCTGGTGGAGCGTGGCGGCTCGTTCCTCACCACGTTCCTGTCCGGCCGCGTCGACGAGGACGACAACGCGTTCCTCGCCGACGCCCCCGGACCGTTCCGGGACCTGCTGGGTCTGCGGATCGAAGAGACCGACGCGCAGCAGCCGTCCGTGGTCAACCCGGTGACGCTGGACGGGGTCGTGCACGACGCCCGGCACGTCTTCGAGATCGTGGTCCCCGACGAGGGGACCGCGGTCCTGGGAACGTACGGCGCCGACTTCTACGCCGGCTCCCCGGCAGTCACACGGGCGTCGGCCGGTGCCGGCGACGCCTGGTACGTCGCCACGATGCTGGACGACGCCGGCGTGGCCGACGTGGTCCGTCGCGTGCTCGACCGGCACCGGCTCGTGGGTCCGCACGCCGACGACGAGGGCGTCGAGGTCGTCGACCGGGTGTCGCCGGACGGCACCCGCCACCGGTTCGTCCTGCACCACGGACCCGAGCCGGTGACCGTGACCGCCGAGGTCTCGGGCACCGACCTGCTGACCGGCCGCGTCGTCGAGCTCGGCCAGCCCGTGACCCTCTCCCCGACCGAGGTGCTCGTCCTGTCATGAACCGCGTCCTGATCCCTTCCCAGCCCAGCGGCCCGCTCCCGTCCGCGTGGCGCGAGTGCGTCGGCACCGGCCGCCTGAACCTCGCGCTGCGCGCCGACTACCAGGCGTCCGCCGCGCTGGTGCAGCAGGAGATCGGGTTCCGGTACATCCGCGGCCACGGGCTGCTGTCCGACGACCTGGGGGTGCTGCGCGAGTCGCAGGGCGTCACCCGGTACACGTTCACCTACGTGGACCAGGTGGTGGACTCCTGGCTGCGGATCGGGCTCAAGCCGTTCCTGGAGCTGGGCTTCATGCCCTCGGCGCTGGCGTCGGGGGACCAGACGGTGTTCTGGTGGCAGGGCAACGTGACGCCGCCGCGCTCCCACGACGACTGGGCGGCGCTGGTGCGGGCGCTGCTGCGGCACCTCGTCGACCGGTACGGGCTCGAGGAGGTCCGCACCTGGCCGATCGAGGTGTGGAACGAGCCGAACCTCACACAGTTCTGGCAGGGCGCCGACCAGGCCGCGTATTTCCGGCTGTACGAGGCCACCGCGCGGGCGGTCAAGGACGTCGACGTGTCGCTGCAGGTGGGCGGCCCGGTGCTGTCCCCGGGGGCCGACGAGTGGTGGGCGCCGTTCGCCGACTTCGTCGCGACGCGCGACGTGCCCGTGGACTTCGTCAGCCGGCACGCGTACTCGTCGGGACCGGCCCAGCACGTGCCGTTCGGCGTCTACCAGACGTTCGAGCCACCGCAGGCGCTGCTCGACCAGTTCGACGCACCGCGCCGGCACCTGGTCGGGACGGCCCTGGCCGGGCTGCCCGTGCACATCAGCGAGTTCAACACCTCCTACCGGCCCGACAACCCGATCCACGACACCGCGTGGAACGCCGCCTACCTGGCCCCCGTGCTGGCGGGCGGCGGTGACCTGGTCGACTCCTTCTCCTACTGGACGTTCTGCGACGTGTTCGAGGAGGAGAACATCCCGACCTCGCTCTTCCACGGCGGGTTCGGGCTGCTCACCCACCGGCAGGTGCGCAAGCCGACGTTCCACCTGTACGCGTTCATGGCGCGTCTCGGTGGGTCGGTCCTCGCCCGCGGCGTCGACCACCTGGTGTGCCGGGACGACGACGGACGCGTGACGGTCCTCGCGTGGCAGCCGCTCGGGGGTTCCGACGACGGCCCCTACGGCTCGACGCCCGCGACGCACGAGGTCCGCCTGCGGATCCCGGTGCCGTCCGACGTGGCGGTCGTCCGCCGGTCGGTGAGCGAGACGGAGGGGAACGCCTGGTCCGCCTGGCGCGAGCTCGGCCGGCCGCGGCACCCGTCCGACCGCGTGCTCGACCTGCTGCACGACGCGTCGGCCCCGGTGGTCCGCCACTTCTCACTGCCTGCTGCAGACGGCCACGTCGACCTCGACCTGACGCTCGGCCGGCACGAGGTGACCCTGGTCGAGCTGCTCCCGGTGACCCCCGACGAGCACCCGGGCCTGGACGACCGTCGGCTCCTGGGTGTGGTCGGATGACGGCCATGACGACCAAGCCGGACGACGAGATCGGCGTCGGCTTCCTCCCGCGCTGGTCGGCGATCGTCTACTGGTTCCTCGTGGTCGAGGCGATGCTCGTCCTGACCGCACTGCCCGGGCTGGTCCTCCTGCAGCTGCTCGAGCGCGACGCCAGCAACCTGCCGCTCGTCGCGCTGGCGTGCGTGCCGTTCGGTCCGTCCGTGGCGGCGGCCCTGTTCGCGTGGCGGGTCTTCGCGCGCGACCGCGACCTGTCCCCGGCCCGGCACTTCTGGCGCGGCTACCGCCTGGACGCCCTCGACGTGCTCCGCTGGTGGGTGCCTACGCTCGCCGTCCTGGCGGTGGTGGCCGTCAATCTCACGCACCTGGGCAGCGCCGGACTGCCGCCCGCACTCGGCGTCGCCCTCGGTGCGGTCGCGCTGCTGGTCGCCCTGTGGTCCGCGCACGCCCTGGTGCTCAGCGCCCTGTTCTCGTTCCGCACCCGTGACGTCGCCCGCCTCGGCGCCTACTTCCTCGCAGCCAAGCCCCTGGTCACCCTCGGGTTCGCCTCGGTGCTGGTGCTCACGGCGGCCGCCGCCTACGTCACCGACTGGCTCCTCGTCCTGCTGGCCGCCCCGCTGACCTACCTCTACGCGCGCACCGCCGCTCCCGTCGTGGCGGTCGCCGAGGCGCGGTTCACAACCTGACCACCGTCTTGCCCGTCGTCTCCCCGCGCATCATCGCCAGGAACGCGTCGACCGCGTGGTCCAGGCCGTCGATCACGGTCTCGTCGTACGCGATCTGCCCGGTGGTGAACCACTCGCGCATGTCCGCGACGAACGCGGGGTAGTGCTGCGTGTGGAAAGGGACGGTGAAGCCGCGCAGCGTCAGGCCCTGCTGGATGATCCGGGCCAGGTTCCGCGGGCCGGGCTGCGGGTGCTCGTCGTTGTACCCGGAGATCGCCCCGCACACGGCGACGCGGCCGTCGCGGCGCAGGGTGCCGATGGCCGCCTCGAGGTGCGCGCCGCCGACGTTGTCGAAGTACACGTCGATCCCCTCCGGAGCGGCGGCCTGGAGCTGGCGGTAGACGTGCCCGTCCTTGTAGTCGAACGCGGCGTCGAACCCGTAGCGCTCCTGCACGAGCGCGACCTTCTCGGGGGACCCGGCCGAGCCGATCACCCGGGACGCGCCCTTGAGCTTCGCGATCTGTCCCACCATCGACCCGACCGCGCCGGCGGCCCCCGACACGAACACGACCTCACCGGGCTGCATCCCGGCGATCTGCAGAAGCCCGAGGTGCGCAGTGAACGCCGTCATGCCGAGCACGCCGAGGTAGGCCGACAGCGGCACCCCGTCGTCGACCACCCGGAACTGGGCCGCGTCGCCCTGGGCAAGGTCGCGCCAGCCGAGATCGTGGGTCACGGCGGCGCCCACGGGCACGACCGCCGACGTCGACTCCACCACCCGGCCGATGGCGCCGCCGGTCATGGTCGCGTCGAGCGCGAAGGGCGCGACGTAGGACTCGGCGTCGTTCATCCGCCCCCGCATGTACGGGTCCACGGAGAGGAACGCGTTGGCGACCCGCACCTGGTCGGGCCCGAGGTCGGGCAGGTCGACATCCACGGTGCGGAAGTCCTCCGGCACCGGCCACCCCTGTGGGCGACGGACGAGCTGGACCTGCGTGCTGATCGCCATGGGGTCGATCCTCGCTCAGGTCAGTAGATCCTGCGGCCCGTCGCGTCCGGGATGCCCGAGCGGCGGAAGAACGCGCTGCGCAGCTGGTCGCGCCACTCCCGGGCGCTGCGCTCCTGCTCGGCCAGCCGCTGCGTCACCCGGTCGAAGAACGCGTCCGGCACCTTCCCCTGCACAGCCGCGCACGTCGACGCCATCCGCACGACCTCGTCGTACCCGTCGGCGTGGGTGTCGTAGAGGTGCTGGATGACGGTCGAGCCGCTGTGCAGCACGTGGGTGTACGGGACGTGGTGGAAGAACAGGAGCAGCTCGTCCGGGCAGGTCTCCACCGACTCGTAGACGTCCCGCCACGGCGCCGCGTACTGGCCGGTGAACCCGGTCCCGGTGGCGCGGGTGCGGTCGACGCCGATGCCGTCGCGGTCCGCGAAGTGGTAGGTGCCCCAGGCGGTGTACTCGTAGCCGTCGACGTCCGGCCCGTAGTGGTGGCCGGGGCGGACCATGAACCCGACCCCGAGGGGCGCGGTGTACTTCTCGTAGGTGCGCCAGGACCCGTCGAGCACCTCGTGCACCGCCGCGCGGACCGCGGGGTCGTCGCCCAGCGTGAGGCCGATCCACTCGTCGAGGACCGCGATCGGGTCCTCCTCTCCCCACGCCAGCCGCGCGAACGCGTAGAGGTTCGCCTGCGCGAGCGGGTGGCCGGTCCAGAACTCGTCGTCGCCGACGTTGGAGACGGCGACGAGGCCTGCGGTCGGCGGTCGCTGTCCGTGGTGCTGCGACAGCCCGGCCGCGAGGTACGCCACCGTGCGCCCGTCCTCGGCGAGCGGGAACCGCAGGATCTCGTCCCACTGCGGCCCCAGGTACACCGCGTGCTGCTGCTGCCCGGTGTACTCCTGCGTCACCTGCAGCTCGACCGCCAACCGGGTCTGCGGCATCGCGGCGATCACGGGGGAGACCGGCTCGCGCGCCTGGAAGTCCATCGGGCCGTACTTGACCTGCAGGACCACGTTGTCGTCGAACCGGCCGTCCAGCGGCGTGAAGTGGTCGTACGCGGCGCGGGCGCGGTCGGTGGACCGGTCGCGCCAGTCCTGGTGGTGGTCGTACACGAACGCGCGCCAGAACACCGTCCCGCCGAACGGCGCCAGCGCCCGGGCCAGCAGGTTCGCACCGTCGGCGTGGTCGCGGCCGTACGCGAACGGGCCGGGCTGCCCCTCGGAGTCCGCCTTGACGACGAGGCCGCCGAAGTCCGGGATCGCCTCGTAGACCCGCGCGACCGCAGACGTCCACCAGTCCTGCACGGCGCGGTCGAGCGGATCAGCGGAGTCGAGCCCGCCCACGGTGATGGGCGCCGCGAAGCTCACCGACAGGTACACGCGGATGCCGTGCGGCCGGAACACCTCGGCCAGCCGGGCGACGTCGCCGACGTGGTCGGTGAGCAGCCGCGCCTCGGCCGCGTGCACGTTGACGTTGTTCAGCCCGACCGCGTTGATCCCGACCGACCCGAGCAGCCGCGCGTACTGCGCGACCCGCGAGAGGTCGTCGCGGACCCGACCCTCGGACCAGAAGATCGAGCCGCCGGCATACCCGCGCTCCACCTGGCCCATGACCGGGTGGACGACGGTGTTGTCCCAGTGGTCGAGCATGCGGATCGGGTGGACCGGTCCGTCCCACCACGTCTCGCCCTCGGTGTCGGCGAACGCGGAATCGCCTCGTCGGACCAGGGCGTGCATCCCGTAGAGCAGGCCGGCTGCTCCGTCCGCCATCACGAGCGTGGTGCGGCCGACCCGGAGGGTCGTGAAGGAGTCCGAGCCGATCGTCGCCCACCGAAGGAGCGTGAAGCGCTCGCCGAGCACTGCCGCGATCGCCGGCAGGTACGGGTCGTGCCGCTCCGCGGTACCGGGACGGGGCACCATCCGGGTGGCGGCGCTGCCGGCCACCGCCACGCCGGGCACGATCGCGAGGATCACGTCCTGCGACGCGGCGACCTCGGCGGTCACGGGATCCGACTCGGTCGTCGTGGTCAGGCTGCCACCGAACCGTTCCGTGGCAGCCGCGACCTCGTCGACCACGGTCTGCGCCACGGGCCCGTCGTCCGGCCCGACCGCCACCAGCACGCGCCGCGAGCCCAGCGGCCGGAAGACCTCGTCGGGCAGCCACATCGGGTGGGTACTCACCAGTCGTGCACCGTCCCGTCCTTGAGCCGGTTGAACGGCAGGTACGCCGCCTGGTACGGGAACCGTGCGGCCGCGTCGTCGTCGTAGGTGACGCCGAGACCGTTCTCGGCACCGGGGTGCAGGTAGCCGTCCTCGAACGTGAACGACTGCTGGAACACCTCGTTCGTCCGCGCGCCGTGCTGCATGTACTCCTGGATGCCGAAGTTGTGGATCGCCAGGTCGAGGTGCAGCGCGGCGGCCATGCCGACGGGGGAGATGTCGGTGGGCCCGTGGATGCCGGACTTGATCTGGTACTGCGCGGCGAAGTCGAGGATCTTGCGCAGGGCACTGATCCCGCCGGTGTGCGTCACGGCGGAGCGCACGTAGTCGATGAGCTGCTCGCGGACCAGCGTCTGGTAGTCCCAGACGGTGTTGAACACCTCGCCGATGGCCAGCGGGGTGGTGGTGTGCTGGCGGACCTGGCGCAGCGCCTCCTGGTTCTCCGCGGGCGTGCAGTCCTCCAGCCAGAACAGGTCGTACGGCTCGAGGTCCTTGCCCAGGCGGGCCGCCTGGATCGGGGTCATCCGGTGGTGCCCGTCGTGCAGCAGCGGGACCTCGGGCCCGAACTCGTTGCGGACGGCCTCGAATACCGACGGGATGTGCCGCAGGTAGGCGCGGGTGTCCCAGTCCTCCTCGACCGGCAGGGGAGCGCGCTGGGCAGGCTCGTAGTCGTAGCGGCCCGCCGACGACGGCTGGGCGGCCACCCCGTAGACGGCCGTGATGCCCGGCACGGAGGTCTGCACCCGGATGGAGCGGAAGCCCAGCTCCTGGTGGTGCCGGATGGAGTCGAACAGCTCGGGCAGGTCCCGTCCGCTCGCGTGCCCGTACGCCATGATCCCGGTCCGGCTGGCCCCGCCGAGCAGCTGGTAGAGGGGCAGCCCCGCGATCTTCGCCTTGATGTCCCAGAGGGCCACGTCGACCGCGGCGATCGCCGCCATGGTCACGGGTCCCCGCCGCCAGTACGCGGACCGGTAGAGGAACTGCCACGTGTCCTCGATGCGGTGGGCGTCCCGCCCGATCAGCAGCGGCACCACGTGGTCGGCCAGGTAGGACGCCACGGACAGCTCGCGCCCGTTCAGCGTCGCGTCCCCCAGCCCGACGACGCCGTCCTGCGTGGTGAGCCGCAGGGTGACGAAGTTGCGGTCGGGGCTGGTGACCAGCACCTCCGCCGACCGGATCGCCGAGCCGTGGAGGGGGGTGGAGTTCTGGGTGGGCACTGCGCTCCGATCCGCCGACGACACCGTCGGCGCTGCTCCGGTCCTGCGTCCTGACCCACCGTAGGCGTGACACCCGTCCAGGACAAACGTTTGCCGGGTATTGCCAGATCGGTCATGGGTCGCCACGATGGGGACCGCGCCGGGCCGGTCGGTCCGCGACGCCCCGACTCACGACGAGGACCGATGCCCAGGCCACCCACCCTCCGCGACGTCGCGGCCGCCAGTGGCGTGGCCATCTCGACCGCCTCCCGCGCGCTCACCAAGCCGGGCCGCGTGAACGAGCGCACGGCGATCCGCGTCCGGGAGGCCGCCCGCGAGCTCGGCTACGCGCCGAGCCCGTCCGGCCGCGCCCTGAGCTCCGGCCGCACGCGGATGGTCGCGCTCGTCGTCCCCGACGTCACCAACCCCTACTTCTTCGGCATCGTGCGCGGCACCGCCGCCCGGCTGCGGGCGGACGGGTACGTGCACGTGCTGGTCGACGCCGAGGAGTCGGTGGAGGCGGAGGAGCGTGCCCTGCGCGCGCTGCGCCCGACCGTCGACGGCGCCGTCCTGGCGGCCTCCCGGCTCGACGACGACCGGCTGACCGCCTGGTCGCACGAGTTCCCGATGGTCACCGTGAACCGCCCGGTGCCCGACCAGTCGGGCGTCCTGGTGGACACCGCCGGCGGCACCGGTCAGGCGCTCGCGCACCTGGCGTCGCTCGGGCACCGCCGGGTCGCCTACGCCGGCGGCCCGAGAGCGTCCTGGTCGGACCGGCGCCGGCGGGCGGTGCTCCGCACGGCGGCCAAGCGGCTGGGTGTCGAGGTGGTCGGCATGGGCCCGTTCGTGCCGCGTCGCGAGGACGGGGCGTCCGCCGCCGACGCCGCCCTGCACGCGGGCGTGACCGCCATCCTCGCGTTCGACGACCTGCTGGCCTTCGGCATCCTGGACCGGCTGGCCGAGCGCGGGCTCGACGTGCCCGGCGCCATGAGCGTCGTCGGCTGCGACGACGTGTTCGGCGCCGACCTGGTCCGCCCCGGCCTCACGACGATCGCCGCCCCGCTGGAGCGCGCCGGTCACGCGGCCGCCGATCTCCTGCTGGCACGCCTCGACCCCACTCACCCGGGCGGCACCGTCACGGTCGAGCTCCCGACCCACCTGGTGATCCGCGGCTCCACCGGCAACGCTCCGCCGCCCTGACCCACGTCGCAACCGCCCTCCCGCAACGTCCGAGCAGATGCACGTTCTGACCCACATCCGCTCGGACGTTGCGGGTGGGGCGGGTGGCAGGGTGGGGTCATGGCGATCATCGCGACCGACCTGATCCACCTGCGGCGTGCCGTCGACCTCGCGCGCGAGGCCCTCGACGACGGCGACGAGCCCTACGGCTCCGTCCTCGTCGACGCGTCCGGCGCGGTCCGGTTCGAGGACCGCAACCGCGTCAAGGACGGCGACGAGACCCGCCACCCCGAGCTCGAGATCGCCCGCTGGTCGGCCGCGCACCTCACCCCGGACGAGCGCGCCGCGGCGACCGTCTACACGTCCGGCGAGCACTGCCCGATGTGCGCCGCCGCGCACGCGTGGGTCGGCCTCGGCCGGATCGTCTACGCGACGTCGGCCCGGCAGGGTGCGACGTGGCGCGCGGAGTGGGGCGTTCCCGCCGGGCCCGTGGCCGTCCTGCCGATCACCGCCGTCGCGCCGGGCACGCCGGTGGAGGGCCCGGTGCCCGAGCTGGTGGAGGAGGTCCGCGAGCTGCAGCGCCGCCGGTTCAGTCGGCGTTGACCCGGTCGTCGTCGTACCCGAGCGAGTCGGTCTCGACGACCTCCAGCACCTCGAGGTCGGCCGCGCTCAGCAGGTCGCCGACCAGCGCCCTCGACCCCCCGACCACGGTGGAGTCCAGGTCCACCTCGGTGGCCAGGCACCACGAGTGGTCCGCCGGCCACAGCAGGTTCGGCGTCCGCCAGCCCGGCCGGAACGGGTCGACGTCCGCGCGGGCCTGCCCGTCGGCGAGCGCCACCAGGTCGTCCGGCGTCGCGCGGAACAGCAGGTACGCGCGGTGCGGGAGGCCCAGCTTGGGACCGTGCAGCACGTCCGGATCCAGCTCGGGTGGCGCCGGACGGGGCGGGGGGAGCTCGCCGTCGGGCTCCCCGACCCAGGCGAACAGCATCATCCCGCCCTCCCAGGAGGTGCCCTCCCAGAACGCCGCGACGAGATCCTCGTCCGGTGCGGTGTGCGCACCGAGCACCCGAGCCACCGCCCGCAGCTCCGGCAGGGAACCCTGCACGGCGTCGGGTCCCGACCACGAGCCGCCGAACGGTGCCGAACGCCGCATCAGCCGCCAGGACTGCGCGGTCGGGTGCAGCACGCGTCCGGTTGCCGCGGCCACCTCCGCCCAGCGCACCGGCCGCTGCGCCTCGTCGGCCATCGGGTGCAGCACCCGCGCGTACGCCGCGAACCCACGGGGGACCAGCGACCCCACCGCCGGCCCGAACGGGCCCAGCCGCAGGCGCAGCCAGTCGCCCACCCGCGGATCACGCTCGTACCGGAACATGCCCCCATCCCAGCAGGGCGTGTCCAGCGGACTCGGCTCGTACGCTGGCCGACGAGCGGAGGTGGCGATGCCGGACTGGGCCTGGACGATCGTCGGCGTCGCCGGTGGTCTGCTCCTGCTGTGGCTCGCGCTCGTCGCCGCGCTCTGGCTCACCCGACCCGACGAGGTGCGCCTGCGGGACCTGGTGCGACTGCTGCCCGACGTGGTGCGCCTGCTGCGCCGGCTGGCCGCGGACGCCACCCTCCCGCACGGCGTCCGGGTGCGCCTGTGGCTGCTGCTCGGCTACCTCGCGATGCCGATCGACCTGGTCCCCGACGTCATCCCGGTGATCGGCTACGCGGACGACGCGGTCGTCGTCGCCCTGGTGCTCCGCTCCGTGGTCCGCCGTGCCGGACCCGACGCGGTGCTGCGCCACTGGCCGGGCACCCCGGACGGGCTGGCCGCGCTGCGCCGGCTCACGGGCTCGCTCGACTGAGGGTCAGGCAGCGCCGACGCCGGCCAGCGCGGCGAGCAGCCCGGGGCCGTGCCGCTCCAGCTTGGCCGCACCGATCCCGCTGATCCCGCCGAGCGCCTCCAGCGACGTCGGCCGCTGCGTGACCACCTCGCGCAGGGTGGCGTCGTGGAACACCACGTACGCAGGCACGCCCTGCTCCTTGGCGACACCCGCCCGCCACGCCCGCAGCACCTCGAACAGCTCCAGCGCGTCGTCCGACAGGTCCGCGGCCGCGGTGGCCCGTGCGCCGCGCGTGCCCCGGGTCCGGACGACCTTCTCGGTCTCCCGCCGCAGCCGCACCTCGCGCGCCCCGCGCAGCACCTCCGCACTGTCGGGCGAGAGCCGGATGGTGCCGTACCCGTCGGAGTCCACCCCGAGCAGCTCCATGGCCAGCAGCTGCCGGACCACCCCGCGCCACTCGCCCTCGGACAGGTCCTGCCCGAGCCCGAAGGTCGACACGTCCTGGTGACCGAGCTGCGTCACCCGCGGTGTCACCTTGCCGCGCAGGATGTCGACCAGGTGCCCCGCGCCGTACCGCTGCCCGCGCTGCTCGAGCCGGACCACGGTCGACAGCAGCTTCTGCGCCGCCACGGTCCCGTCCCACGACTCCGGCGGGGTCAGGCAGGTGTCGCAGTTGCCGCACGGCTGCGAGGGCTGACCGAAGTAGTTGAGCAGCTGGACGCGGCGGCACGACACCGTCTCGCACAGGGCGAGCATGGCGTCGAGGTGCGCGGTCAGCCGGCGCTTGTGGGCCGAGTCGCCCTCGGACGTGTCGATCATCCGGCGCTGCTGCACCACGTCCGGCAACCCGTACGCGAGCCAGGCGGTCGACGGCAGCCCGTCACGCCCGGCGCGGCCGGTCTCCTGGTAATACCCCTCCACGGACTTGGGCAGGTCGAGGTGAGCGACGAACCGCACGTCCGGCTTGTCGATGCCCATGCCGAACGCGATGGTCGCCACCATCACGATGCCGTCCTCGCGCAGGAACCTGCTCTGGTTCCGGGCCCGCACCAGCCGGTCGAGCCCTGCGTGGTACGGCAGCGCCGGCACGCCGTGGTCGACCAGGAACTGCGCGGTCTGCTCCACCGAGTTCCGCGAGAGGCAGTAGACGATGCCGGCGTCGCCCTCGTGCTCGGTGCGCAGCAGGTTGAGCAGCTGGTCGCGCGGCTTGTCCTTGGGCGCGATGCGGTACTGGATGTTGGGCCGGTCGAAGCTGGCGACGAAGTGCCGGGCGTCCCCGAGCTGCAGCCGCTGGGCGATCTCCGCGTGGGTCTGCTCGGTGGCCGTGGCGGTCAGGGCGATCCGGGGGACCTCGGGCCAGCGCTCGTGCAGCATCGACAGCTGCAGGTAGTCCGGGCGGAAGTCGTGCCCCCACTGGGACACGCAGTGCGCCTCGTCGATGGCGAACAGGGCGACCGTCCCGCGGTCCAGCAGCTCGATGGTCTCCCTGACCCGCAGCCGCTCGGGCGCCAGGTACAGCAGGTCCAGCTCACCGGCGAGGTAGGCGTCCTCGACCTGCCGGCGCTCGTGCGACTGCTGCGTGGAGTTGAGGAACCCGGCGCGCACCCCCAGCGCCGAGAGGGCGTCGACCTGGTCCTGCATGAGGGCGATGAGCGGCGAGACGACGACGCCCGTGCCCTGCCTGACCAGCGCCGGCACCTGGTAGCACAGCGACTTGCCGCCGCCGGTCGGCATGAGCACCAGGGCGTCACCGCCGCGGACGACGGTGTCGATGATCTCCGCCTGCTCACCGCGGAACGCGTCGTACCCCCACACGCCGCGCAGCACCTCGGCCGCGGCGGCCAGGGCTGCCTCGGGATCGAGCACCTGGGCGACCTCGCGCGGGATGTCCGGCCGAGCAGCGCGGACAGGGACGGTGTCGTGCTCCGGCGGTGCGGCGTCGTAGGACGGGTCGAACGGCGGCTCCTCGTCCAGAGGCCAGTCCGGCACGTCGCCACCCCACCCGTCAGTCACGCGCACACCCTACGTGCCGCCGCTGACGCCCCCGGGCGCAGATCCACAGGGCCGACCAAGCCCTGGGTGACGCGGCACGTGCCCGTCCCGTGACTCATGGCGTGGTCGGCGGCGGCCACGCGTGTCGGGAGCGCGCGCGCTGCACCGGCGTCTCCGTAGGGTGGGCCCATGGCAACCGCACTGATCACCGGGGCGTCCGCAGGCCTGGGCCTGGAGTTCGCCTGGCAGCTGGCCACGGCCAAGCACGACGTCGTCCTCGTCGCCCGCAACGAGGAGCGCCTGCGCCGGCTCGCCGCGCAGCTGGAGGCGGCCGCCGGGATCCGTGCCGAGGTGCTCGTCGCGGACCTGTCCGTGCGCGCCGACGTGGAGCGGGTGGCCGACCGGCTGCGGGCCGACGAGCGTCCCGTCGGGCTGCTGGTGAACAACGCGGGCCTCGGGCTCAACCAGCGCTTCGTCACGGGGGACCTGGAGCAGGAGGAGGCCGCGCTCGCGGTCATGGTCACCGCGGTCATGGTCCTCTCGCACGCTGCGGCCGGCGCCATGGTCCGGCGCGGCCGGGGGGCCATCCTCAACGTCGCGTCCGTCGCCGCCCTGCTCACCTCGGGCACGTACTCCGCGCACAAGGCGTGGGTGCGGGTGTTCACCGAGAGCCTCGCGGTCGAGCTGCGCGACACCGGCGTCACCGCCACCTCGCTCAACCCCGGGTTCGTGCACACGGAGTTCCACGCGCGCGGCGAGATCGACATGACCGCCTACCCGGAGATCGCCTGGCTGAACCCGGAGGACGTGGTGGCCACGGCGCTCGCCGACGTCCGCCGCGGTGCCGTCCTGTCGACGCCGAGCCTGCGCTACCGGACGCTGTCAGCCGCCGCGCGCATCGCCCCCCGGGCGGCCGTCCGCGCGTTCGGCCGCTACCGACGGGCGTTCCAGGACCAGGACACCCAGGACGCGCCCGCCGAGTAGCCTGGCCGCCGTGACTTTCTCCCCGACGCCCCGCGAGCAGCTGCTCGAGCTCATCAAGACCCTCGCGGTCGTGCACGGGAAGGTCACCCTGTCGTCCGGTCGTGAGGCCGACTACTACGTCGACCTGCGCCGGGTCACGCTGCACCACCGCGCGGCCCCGCTGATCGGGCACCTGCTGCTGGACCGGCTGGAGGAGGTCGGCCTCGGCACCGCGGAGATCGACGCCGTCGGCGGGCTCACGCTCGGCGCCGACCCCGTCGCGACCTCGCTGCTGCACGCGGCGTCCTCGCGGGGGCTGGACCTCGACGCGTTCGTCGTCCGCAAGGAGGGCAAGGCGCACGGGCTGCAGCGCCGCATCGAGGGCCCGGACATCGCGGGCCGCCGGGTCGTCGTCGTCGAGGACACGTCGACGACGGGCGGATCGGCCATCACCGCGATCGAGGCGGCACGGGGGGCCGGCGCCGAGGTGGTCGGCGCTGCAGTGATCGTCGACCGGGCCACCGGGGCGCAGGAGCGGATCGAGGCGCTCGGCGTGCCGTACCACTCGCTGTTCAGCCTGACCGACCTCGGCCTGGGCTGAGCCGGTGGAGCTCGCACTCGTCCTGGGCTTCGGGGCGGTCGTCGTCGGCCTGCTGGTCCTCGGGATGTGGCTGCAGCGCAAGCGGCACGAGCGGTTCCGGCAGTGGGCGGCCGCGCACGGGTGGACCTACCAGGAGTTCGACCGGTCCCTGGCGGACCTCTCGCATGACCAGCCGTTCGGCGTCGGCAGCAACCGCAACGCGACAGAGGTCCTGCGCGGCTCGTTCCGGTCCCGCGACGCGCTCTCCTTCACGTACGCGTGGACCACCGGCAGCGGGAAGAGCCGCAGCACGCACCACGCGCACGTCGTCGCCCTGGCGCTGCCGGCGTTCCTGCCCACCGTCGAGGTGACGCCGGAGGGCCTGGGCGCCAAGCTGGTCAAGATGCTGGGCGCGCGGGACCTGCAGTTCGAGTCCGAGGCGTTCAACGAGGCGTACCGGGTGGCGGCGTCGGACCCGCGCGTCGGCCACGCGATCCTGCACCCCCGCCTCATGGAGCGGTTGCTGCGGGCCGACGCCCTGGGCAGCGCGTGGCGGATCGAGGGCACCGAGATCCTCTCGTGGGAGCCCGGGAGCACCGACGTGGACCGGCTGGCCTCCCGGCTGGGCCTGCTCGCGGCGGTCGTGGACTCGATCCCCCGGCACGTCTGGCAGGACCACGGCCACGACCCGTCGCCGACCACGATCGTCCCGCCGCCGCCCGACGCTACGATCGCCTGACCTGCCCGTCCGCTGAGAGGCCCTGCCGTGACCACCGGTGTCATCGTCCTGATCGTCCTCGCCGTGATCGTCGTGATCGTGCTCCTGTGGGCGGTCGCGACGTACAACGGCTTCGTCCGCCTGCGGAACCTGGTGCAGGAGGCGTGGCGGCAGATCGACGTCGAGCTGCACCGCCGGCACGACCTCATCCCGAACCTCGTCGAGACCGTCAAGGGCTACGCGGCCCACGAGCGCGGGGTGTTCGACGAGGTGACGCGCGCCCGCGCGGCCGCCGCCGGACCCGCCTCCGGTCCCGCCGAGCAGGCCGCGCAGGAGAACCAGCTCACCCAGGCTCTCGGCCGGCTGTTCGCCGTCGCCGAGAACTACCCGGTGCTGCGTGCCAGCGAGAACTTCCAGCAGCTGCAGGCCGAGCTCACCAACACCGAGGACCGCATCGCCGCCGGCCGCCGCTTCTACAACGCGAACGTCCGGGAGCTGAACACCAAGGTGGAGACGTTCCCCGCCAACGTCATCGCCAACATGTTCAGCTTCCAGCGCGCCGAGTACTTCGAGGTCGAGGAGCCCAGCGTGCGCGCGGCGCCCGAGGTCAGCTTCTAGACCCGCTCGATCAGGTCCTGGACCGAGTTCAGGATCTCGGTCGGCCGGAACGGGAAGCTCTCCACGTCGGCCAGCCGGGTGGAGCCGGTCAGGACCAGGAACGTGCGCAGCCCGGCCTCGATGCCGGCGACCACGTCGGTGTCCATCCGGTCGCCCACCATCACGGTGGTCTCGGAGTGGGCGTCGATGCGGTTGAGCGCCGAGCGGATCATCATCGGGTTGGGCTTGCCGACGAAGTACGGCTGGCGGCCCGTGGCGGCGCTGATCATCGCGGCGACCGCGCCGGTGGCCGGGAAGTCACCCTCGGCCGACGGGCCGGTCACGTCGGGGTTCGTGGCGATGAACCGCGCGCCGCCCTGGATGAGGCGGATGGCCTGCGTGATCGCCTCGAACGAGTAGGTGCGGGTCTCGCCCAGCACCACGAAGTCCGGCTTGGCGGCGGTCAGCGTGTAGCCGGCCTCGTACAGGGCGGTGGTCAGACCCGCCTCCCCGATCACGTAGGCGGAGCCGCCCGGCATCTGGTCGGTGAGGAACTGCGCGGTGGCCAGCGCGGACGTCCAGATGGCGCCCTCGGGCACGTCGATGCCCGACGCGGCCAGCCGGGCGCGCAGGTCCCGCGTGGTGAAGATCGAGTTGTTGGTGAGGATGAGGAACGGCCGCTCGCCCTCGCGCAGTGCCTTGATGAACTCGGCCGCGCCGGGCAGGGCGGTGCCTTCGTGCACGAGCACGCCGTCCATGTCCGAGAGCCAGGACCGGATCTCGCGCGGCCCCTGGTGCGTCATGCGTCGAACGCCTTGCGCTCGACGGCCTCGCGCTCGGCCTGCTCGTCGTACCGCGGGTCCCGGCCGTCCTCGTCCACGGGCAGACCGGCCGCGCGCAGCTTATTCGCGTGGCGGTTCTTGCGCCACACCTCGACGATGACGGGCGCCACGGACATGAGCACGACGAGGACCAGGAGCGCCTCGATGTTGTTCTTGATGAACGTGATGTTGCCCAGCAGGTAGCCGAGCATGGTCACGCCACCCGCCCACAGGATGACGCCGATCGCGTTGAAGAACGCGAAGTGCCGGTACGGCATCCGCCCGACGCCGGCCGCGACGGACGCGTACGTGCGCACGAACGGGATGAACTGAGCGACGATCAGCGTCCGGCCGCCGTACTTGTCGAAGTACGCGTACGTCTGGTCGATGTACCGCTGCTTGAAGAACCGGGAGTCCGGCTTGCTGAACACCTTCGGCCCCAGCGTGCGGCCGATCAGGTAGCCGGTCTGGGTGCCCGCGTAGGCGGTGACGATGAGCAGCAGGACCAGGGCCCAGATGCTGATGTTCACGGTGAGGTCGTCCTGCGCCACGAGCGCGCCCGCGGTGAACAGCAGGGAGTCGCCCGGCAGGATCGGGAAGAGCAGGCCGACCTCGACGAAGATGATTGCGAGGATGCCGACGAGCGCCCACGTCCCGAACGAGTCGATCAGGTGCTGCGGATCGAGGAAGTCGGGCCCCAGGGCCCCGATCGGCCCCGCGGCCGTGAGTGCGGTCGTCATCAGCATGGCGCCCAGAGTACGGGGCGTCCCGTGACCGGCCGGTGGTCGCCCTGTGCGGACCATGTGCGCCCGTCGGGTTGCCCCGCGGTTGCAACGATGTAACGTGCGAATCGGGCACGGCGCCGTCGCCGGACCCGCACCGACGACGACGTCCGACGTGTCTCACGAAGGAGTGAGGGCATGGATCCGCACCGCTATGCGCCCCGGCGCCTGACCGCAGCAGCGGCCGCTCCACCCGGCCCCGGGCTCACCCGCAGGCAGATGCTCCTCGGGTCCCTCGCGGCGGTCGGCGGTGTCGCCGCCGCCTCGTCCCTGGCCGGCTGCGCGCCCGCGGCGTCGGCGAGCGGAGCCCGGGAGCTCGCCTACTGGCACCTGCTCAGCGGCGGCGACGGCATCAACATGGCGGGTTTGGTGGAGGACGTGAACGGCCTCGACCACGGCTACGAGGCCACGCAGACCGTGCTCGCCTGGGGTGCGCCGTACTACACCAAGCTGGCCATGGCGAGCGTAGGCGGGCGCTCCCCGGACGTGGCGATCATGCACGCGTCCCGCGTCGCCGGGTACGCGCCGGGCGGCCTGCTGGACCCGTGGGACCTCGACCTGCTGGCGGAGTTCGGCGTCGAGGAGTCGAACTTCCTCGAGCGCGTCTGGGCCAAGGGCGGGCTGGAGGGTGAGCAGTTCTCCATCGCCCTCGACTCCCACCCGTTCGTCATGATGTACAACCTCGACGTGGCCGACCAGGCCGGGGTGCTCGGGTCGGACGGGCAGCTGGCGCCGATCGAGAGCCCGGACCAGTTCCTCGAGGTGGCCAGGGCCATGCAGGCCGTGACCGGCAAGCACGGGCTGTCCTACGGGTACCTGGGCGACGGCGCCCAGATGTGGCGACTCTTCTACACGTTCTACAAGCAGCACGGTGCGGACTTCGACCTGTCGGGGGAGAAGGCGGTGGTCGACAAGGACGCCGCGGTGGCCTCGCTGGAGTTCATCCAGCAGCTGCTCGACGGGACCGTGGCGACGGCCAGCGGCGACTACGGGACGGCCGTCTCGGAGTTCATGTCCGGCGAGAGCGGCATGTTCTTCACCGGTGTGTGGGAGCTGCCGACCGCCAAGAACTCCGGGCTGTCGATCGACGCCCAGCCGATCCCGACCCTGTTCGGCACGCCGGCCGCGTATGCCGACTCGCACGCGTTCACCCTGCCGCACCAGTCGACGCCCGACCCCGAGCAGCGCCGAGCGAGCTACCAGTTCGTCGCGGACCTGCTGCAGAACTCGCTCGGCTGGGCGGAGGCGGGCCACATCCCCGCGTACCAGCCGATCGTGGACAGCCCCGACTACCAGGCGCTGCTGCCGCAGGCGCACTACGCACCGGCCGCGGAGATCCTCAACTACGACCCGGAGGCGTGGTTCACCGGCTCGGGCAGCGACTTCCAGAACTACTTCCTCGAGACCGTGCAGAGCGTGTACCTGAACGGCTCCGACGCCGCGGCCGGCTTCGACGCCTTCGTCCGGCGCGTCGACGTCCAGCTGGCCAAGCCGAACCCCGTGTGACCCGAAGGAGCTGATCGTGTCCTCTGCAGCAACAGACGTCACCGGAGCCCCTCCCCGCACCGCGTCGGCCGAGCAGGTCCGTCGGGGCGAGCGTGAGCGACGGGACCGGGACAACCGCATCGGCTGGGCGTTCGTCGCCCCGTTCGTCGTCGTGTTCGTCATGTTCCTCATCTGGCCGCTGGTGCACGGGTTCTACCTGAGCTTCACCGGCGAGAGCATCACCGGTGCGGGTGGCTCGCTCATCGGGTTCGACAACTACGCCGAGGCGCTGCAGGACCCGATCATGTGGCGCTCGCTGCTCAACACCCTCTGGTTCACGGTGCTCTCGACGATCCCGCTGGTGATCGTGGCGCTGGTCCTGGCCCTGCTCGTGCACCAGGGGCTGCCCGGGCAGTGGCTGTGGCGGCTGTCGTTCTTCATGCCGTTCCTGCTGGCCTCCACCGTCGCCGCGCAGTTCTGGATCTGGATGTACAACCCGCAGCTGGGGCTCGTGAACTACCTGCTGGGCGCGGTGGGCGTGGAGCCGATCGCCTGGTTGCAGGACCCGAAGTGGGCGATGTTCGCGGTCGTCCTGATGACCCTGTGGTGGACGGTCGGGTTCAACTTCCTGCTGTACCTGACCGCGCTGCAGAACATCCCCGAGCAGCAGTACGAGGCCTCCGCGCTCGACGGCGCCGGGAGGTGGCGCCAGCTGACGTCCATCACGATCCCGCAGCTCGGGCCCACCACGGTGCTGATCGCGATCCTGCAGATCCTGGCCTCGCTGAAGATCTTCGACCAGATCTACATCATGACCCAGGGCGGACCCGGCGGCGTGACCCGCCCGGTCGTCCAGTACGTCTTCGAGGCGGGCTTCACCGGCTATCGGTTCGGGTACGCCTCGGCGATCGCCTACATCTTCTTCGCGATCATCGTCATCATCTCGATCGGCCAGATGCGCCTGACCACGAGGAGGGGTGCCTGATGGCCACCACGATCGCCCCCCAGCCCAACGCCGCCGGAGCGGGCGTAGGTCTGCGCCAGCCGGGCTGGTTCGCCCAGAAGGCCGGCCTGCGCATCGGCGAGCGGTTCGCCAGCCCGGGCCGCATCGGCGCGATCGTCGCCCTCGTCGTCCTCGCGGTGTTCTGGCTGCTGCCCTTCTTCTGGGCGGTCGTCACGTCGTTCAAGACCGAGACGGCCGCGGCGGCGACCCCCGTGACGTGGTTCCCGGACGACGGCTTCACCGCCGACGCGTACGCCACCGTGCTGCGCGAGGGGAACATCCCCCTGTGGACGTGGAACAGCCTGCTCACCGCGACGGTCATCACGATCATCACCCTCGCAGTGACGGCACCGGCGGCCTACGCGTTCTCCCGGCTCGACTTCACCGGCCGGCGCTGGCTGTTCTGGGCGATCATCGCGTCGATCATCATCCCGCCGCAGGTGCTCATCGTCCCGCTGTTCTACGAGATGCTCACGCTCAACCTGGTCGACACCTACTGGGCCGTGATCCTGCCGCAGACGGTCCACCCCGCCATGGTGTTCATCCTGAAGAAGTTCTTCGACCAGGTGCCGGTCGAGCTCGAGGACGCCGCGCGCATCGACGGCGCCGGCCGCCTGCGGGTGTTCTGGTCCATCGTCCTGCCGCTGTCCCGACCGATCCTGGCGGCCGTCTCGATGTTCGTGTTCGTCTTCGCGTGGAACAACTTCCTCTGGCCGTTCATCGCCACCAGCGACGCCACGCTCATGACGCTGCCCGTCGGCCTGCAGACCGTGAAGAGCGCCTATGGCCTGCAGTACGCGCAGGTCATGGCGTCGGCCGTGCTGGCGGCGCTGCCGCTGGTCGTGGTGTTCCTGTTCTTCCAGCGCCAGATCATCAAGGGGTTCGCCACCACCGGCTTCGGCGGCCAGTGATGACGCGCGCCCGCGTCGTCCTCGACCGCGACTTCGTGGTCGGACCGGTTCCTCGGCGGATCTTCGGGTCGTTCGTCGAGCACATGGGCCGGTGCGTCTACACCGGCATCTACGAGCCCGGGCACCCCGCGGCCGACGAGCACGGGTTCCGTCGGGACGTCCTCGACCTCGTCAAGGAGCTCGGCGCGACCGTCATCCGGTACCCGGGCGGCAACTTCGTCTCCGGGTACGCGTGGGAGGACGGCGTCGGCCCGGACCGTCCGCGGCGCCTGGACGGGGCCTGGCACACCGTGGAGACCAACGGGTTCGGGCTGCACGAGTTCGTCGACTGGTCGCGGTTGGCGGGCGTCGAGGTCATGGAGGCCATCAACCTGGGCACCCGCGGCGTCGAGGAGGCCCGTCAGCTCGTCGAGTACGCGAACCACCCCGGCGGCACCGAGCTCTCCGACCGGCGCCGCGCCAACGGGCACGCAGAGCCCTTCGACATCCGGCTGTGGTGCCTGGGCAACGAGATGGACGGCCCGTGGCAGATGGGCGCCAAGACGGCCGACGAGTACGGCCGGCTGGCGCAGGAGGCCGCCAAGGCCATGCGGCTGGTGGACCCGAGGATCGAGCTGGTGGCCTGCGGCTCCTCCAACTCCGGCATGCCGACGTTCGGGGCCTGGGAGCAGACGGTGCTCGGGCACACCTACGACCAGGTGGACTACGTCTCGCTGCACGCCTACTACCAGGAGGACGACGGCGACCACGCGAGCTTCCTGGCCAGCGCGGTGGACATGGACTACTTCATCGAGTCGGTCGTGGCCACCGCCGACGCCGTGCGCGCCAAGGGGAAGCACACGAAGCACATCAACCTGTCGTTCGACGAGTGGAACGTCTGGTACCAGCGCGGCAAGGACACCCTCGACCAGCCCGCAGTCATCGAGCGGGAGGGTGTGTGGCGCGAGCACCCGCGGATCATCGAGGACGAGTACTCGGTCACGGACGCGGTGGTCGTCGGCACCTTCCTCAACTCCCTGCTGCGGCACGGCGACCGCGTGACCATCGCCAACCAGGCGCAGCTGGTCAACGTCATCGCGCCCATCCGCTCCGAGGAGGGCGGTCCCGCGTGGCGGCAGTCGATCTTCTGGCCGTTCGCCCGGATGGCGTCGACCGCCCGCGGCGCCATCCTGCGTACCGCGGTCACGTCCGACCGCTACCCGACGACCCGGTTCGACGACGTGGACCTGGTGGACGTGTCGGCCACCTGGGACGAGGAGCACGGGCGGGTCGCCCTGTTCCTGGCGCACCGGGGTCTCGACGAGGACGCCGAGCTCACGGTCGACCTGCGCGGCTGGACCGGCGGCCGGGTGACGCGAGCCGAGGTGCTGACCGTGCCGGAGGGCGGCGACCGCCACACCACCAACGCGCAGGACGCACAGGACCGCGTGGGCCTCGTGCCGCTCGACGGCGTGCAGGCCGACGGCGGCACCGTGCGCCTGCGCCTGCCCGCGCTCTCCTGGGCGGTCGTGGAGCTGGAGGTCACACCCGCGTAGCGCGGCTACCGTGGCGCCCGTGGACGAGGAGCGCGCAGAGGTCGGGGTCGGGCCGTGGGTCGGCGAGTGGCCCTCTGCTGGGCACTACGACCCCGAGCTGCTGGCGAACGGCGACCGGCGCAACGTCGTTGACCGCTACCGGTACTGGACCCTCGAGGCGATCGTGGCGGACCTGGACACCCGCCGGCACGCGTTCCACGTCGCGATCGAGAACTGGGCGCACGACCTCAACATCGGGTCGGTCGTCCGCACCGCCAACGCGTTCCTCGCCGCCGAGGTGCACATCGTGGGCAACCGCCGCTGGAACCGCCGCGGTGCCATGGTCACCGACCGCTACCAGCACGTCCGGCACCACGCCTCCGCGGACGACCTGCTCACCTGGGCCGCCGAGCACGACCTCCCGGTGCTCGGCGTCGACAACCTGCCCGGCTCCGTGGCGCTCGAGGGGTACCCGCTGCCGCGCGCCTGCGTGCTGCTGTTCGGCCAGGAGTCGGTCGGCCTGTCCGACGCCGCCCGCGAGGCCGCCGTCGACGTCCTGCACATCGCCCAGTTCGGCTCCACGCGCTCGATCAACGCCGGCGCAGCCGCGGCGATCGCGATGCACGCGTGGATCGCCCAGCACGCCGGCCCCGCGGTCCAGGGGTAGAACGTCCCGGCCGGACAGTCCGGTGCTCGTGCCAGAATCGATCCGATACCCCTCCCACGACACGCAGGAGATGCAGCAGATGGCCATCGCCACCCCCGAGGTGTACGCCGAGATGATCGACCGGGCGAAGGCGGGCAAGTTCGCCTACCCGGCCGTGAACGTCACGTCGTCCCAGAGCGTCACCGCCGCCCTGCAGGGCTTCGCCGAGGCGGAGTCCGACGGCATCATCCAGGTCTCGGTCGGCGGCGCGGAGTACGCGGCCGGCTCGACCGTCAAGGACCGGGTCGCCGGCTCGCTCGCCCTCGCGGCGTACGCGGCCGAGGTGGCCAAGGGCTACCCGATCACCGTCGCGCTGCACACGGACCACTGCGCCAAGCAGAACCTCGACTCCTGGGTGCGGCCGCTGCTGGCGCTCGAGATCGAGCAGGTCAAGGCCGGCAAGCTCCCCACGTTCCAGTCGCACATGTGGGACGGCTCGTCGGTCCCGCTGGACGAGAACCTCATCATCGCCGAGGAGCTCCTGGAGCTCTCCGTCGCGGCGCGCACGATCCTCGAGATCGAGGTCGGCGTGGTCGGTGGCGAGGAGGACGGCCACACGGCCGAGATCAACGACAAGCTGTATACGACCGTCGAGGACGGCCTGGCCACGGTCAAGGCGCTCGGTGCGGGCGAGAAGGGCCGCTACCTGACGGCCCTGACGTTCGGCAACGTGCACGGCGTCTACAAGCCCGGTGCCGTCAAGCTGCGCCCGTCGATCCTCGCGGACATCCAGAAGGCCGTCGGCGACGCCATCGGCAAGGAGAACCCGTTCGACCTCGTCTTCCACGGCGGGTCGGGCTCGACCGAGGCCGAGATCACCGAGGCCGTCGACAACGGCGTCATCAAGATGAACATCGACACGGACACGCAGTACGCGTTCAGCCGTCCGGTGGCGGACCACTTCTTCCGCAACTACGACGGCGTGCTCAAGGTCGACGGCGAGGTGGGCAACAAGAAGGCCTACGACCCGCGCGCCTGGGGCAAGCTGGCCGAGGCCGGGATGGCTCAGCGCATCGCGGAGGCCTCGCGGCAGCTCCGCTCGGCCGGGCACACGCTCGGCGCCTGACCTCCAGACAGACGAAAGGCCCCCTCCGGGGGGCCTTTCGTGCGTCTAGCTGCCGTCGGTGACCGGCTGGAACTGCGACTCGTCCCCTTCGACGACGTCGAGCAGCTCACCGATCCGGGTGACCTCGAGCAGGAACCGGACCGTGGGCGGCACCCGCAGCAGCCGGACGCGGTGCTGCGAGCGGATGGACAGCCGGGCCAGGAAGGCGACACCCGAGGAGTCCATGAACGTCACGTGGTGCGCGTCGACCTCGATGGGCAGGCCCACCTGCTCCGCTTCCGCCGTCGCCTCCTGCAGCTCCGGGCCGAGGTCGGCGTCGACCTCTCCCGACAGGACGATCCGGGTGGCGTCCGTCCCGACGATGACGTGGACGGCTCCGGGCTCGCCGACGACGCCAGCGCCCTGGTCGGCCTCCGAGACGTCCGCAGGCCGGTCGGGGGTCGTGCTGTTACCGTCGCGCACGGCGCTCCTTTCGATGACACGTGCAAGGCCGGCGCCGGATTCTCGACGATGTCCTGTTCGGCACGCTAGACGATCGGAGGTGGTGGTGGTCAACTCCCCCGCCCCCTCGGACAGCGATCTCGTCGACGTGCGCGACCGTGCGCTGCGGGCGACGTCCGTCCCGATCGCCGTTCTCACCGCGACCGAACCGGATCTGCCCGTCGTCTGGGTCAACGACGCCTTCGAGAGGGTCACAGGGTACGGCCTCGCGGAGGCGCAGCACGAGAACGGGCTGGGGGCGCTCCGGGCGAGCCTCGCGAACGGACAGGAGACCGTCCAGACGCTGGTCCTCCACCGTGCGGACGGGTCCCAGCTCGGGTGCCGGGCTCACCTGTCCCCGGTCCGGGACGGCGCCGACGGCCCGCTGACCCACTGGGTGGCGGTCCTGCAGGACCTCACCGAGCAGCGGTTCCGCGACGCCGCACAGGCGGAGCAGCAGGAGTCGGAGCGACGGGAGCGGCGCAGCCTCGGCCTCATCGCCCAGGTGTCGGACGTGCTCATGGACGTCGACGACCCGCACGCCCTGCGCGAGATCGCCGCCCTGCTGCGGCGGGCCGTCGTCGGGTGGGCGGCGTTCTACCTCAACGACGGTGGCCTGCGCGCCGCCGACGGGATCGACCTGGCGCACGCGCCGACCGGCAAGGGCGACCGGCACGGCGAGGGCCACGCGGTGCGCGACGGCGGGACGGACGCCGTCCAGCAGCTGCTCGACGCCGCGCTGGACCGCCCCGTCGAGCTCGGGCTGGACGGCTCGTACGCGCCGGGCACCGCGTCGGCGTGGCTCGTCGAGCACGTGCGGACGGAGCTGGCTGCCCCCGCGGCGGACGAGGATCAGCGCGTCGTCGTGTTCCCCCTGCCCGGCCGGCGTCGGGTGCTCGGCGTGCTCGTGGTGCACCTGGACGACGACCTCGGCCTGCGGGACCTGGAGCCGTCGGTGCGTACGGTGCTCGAGCTGACCGCGCGCCGGGTCGGTCTGGTGGTGGACAACGCCCGCCTGTACGACCGCGAGCACCGGCTGGCGGAGACGCTGCAGCGGGCCATGCTGCCCGAGCAGGCCGAGGTCGACGGGCTCGACGTGTGGACGTACTACGCACCCAACTCGGAGAACGCCCAGGTGGGCGGCGACTGGTACGACGTGCTCCAGGTGGCACCGGACGTCGTCGGCGTCGTCATCGGGGACGTCGTCGGGCACGACGTCGAGGCGGCCGCCGCGATGGGGCAGCTGCGCTCGGTGGTCCGGTCCTACATCTTCGACGTCACCACGCCCGGCCCCGTGCTCGAGCGGGTGGACCAGCTGGTGGCGGGCATGCGCGTGCCACGACCCGCCGGGCTGGTCCTGTCCACCCTGACGCGCACCGACGGCACCTGGCGGCTGGACTACTCACGCGCCGGCCACCTGCCCGCGCTGCTGGTCCGGGCCGGAGCGGTCACCGCCCTGGACTCCGCGGGCGGCCCGCTGATCGGCTTCGGTGGAGCCCCCCGCGCCACCGGTACGGCGGTCCTGGAACCCGGTGACGTGGTCGTGTACTACACCGACGGCCTCATCGAGCGCCGCGACCGGAACCTGCGGGACGGTCTGGCGGCCCTGTCCTCGGTGGCCGCGGCGGTCACCGCCCGTGACGCGGCAGGCGTCGGGGAGGAGCTGCTCTCCCGGCTCGCGGACCACCCGGAGGACGACGTCGCCGTGGTGGTCGTGCGCGTCCCCTCACCGCTGGACACCTCCGGCCGGACCCTCAGCCCGCGACGTCGCCGGTGGTCGCTGCCCAGCGAGGCGGCCTCGATCGGTCGCGCGCGGCACGCGGTGGTCCGCACGTGCCAGGCGTGGGGGATCGAGGACGCCGCGAACGCCGAGCTGGTGGTCTCCGAGCTCGTCGCCAACGCCGTGCTGCACGGCTTCGGGCACGTGTCGCTGCAGCTCTACGACACGGGCGACGGCCTGCGCATCGAGGTCGAGGACGCCAACCCCGCGCCGCCGGTCACCACGGACGGGCACCCCGGACGGGTGGGCGGGTTCGGCATGCAGATCGTCGAGCGCCTCGCCGACTGGGGCTGGCGGCAGTCGCACGGCGGCAAGCTGGTGTGGGCGAAGGTGCGACCCGGGTCGCTGCCCGGGTCCTAGCGGGCTTCGGCGCCGTCGGGGTGGCGGAACCCGGACTCGGCGGCCTCGTCGTCGCAGCGGTGCTCCGCGTCGATGCGGAACAGCTCGAGCGCGCCGCAGATCTCGATGACGAACAGGTCCCGGGCGTCCGCGCCACGCAGGACGGTGGCCCCGCCGCGCTTGCGGCCGGCGTCGGCGAGCGAGATGAGGAACGCCGCCCCGGTGGAGTCCATGAACGTCACCTTGCACATGTCCACGACCACGAGCTGGCGGCGCAGACCGGTGACGCGCGCGGTGATCTCGGGGAACTGGTCCCGCTCGGCCAGGTCGAGATCGCCGGCGATCGTCAGGGTCGTCGTCGTCGCGGACGTGGAGATCTCGATCATCAGCACCCTGCTCTTGGGGGGAGCGTTGCCGAACAGCGGTCCAGGTCGGCGCCACGACTGTAACCGCGCCGCCCGCGGCATGCACGTGGAGGACACTGACGCCATGAGCCACGAGAACCTGCTGGACGGTCCCGCGCCCACCCTGCTGCCCGCGGACGGCCCCGACGCCGACGCGCGCGCCGCGCTGAGCAGCGGCTCCGGCCCCCGCGAGGCCGTCCCCGCTGCCCCGGCCGCCTCGATCCTGTGGGCCCTGCTGGCCGAGCACGCGCTCGCGGACGACGGGGACCCGGTGGCGGCCTACGCCTACGCGCGCACCGGCTACCACCGCGGGCTCGACGCCCTGCGCCGGGCGGGCTGGCACGGCCGCGGCCCGATCCCCGCGGACCACGCGCCCAACCAGGGGTTCCTGCGGTCCCTGCTCGCGCTCGCCGAGGCGGCGGAAGCCATCGGCGAGTCCGAGGAGGCCGAGCGGTGCCAGACGTTCCTCGTCGACAGCGGGACGTCCCCCGACGAGGTCGCGAACCTGCGCTGACGGACGGGTGACATGACCATCTCTTGACGATCCGGTAGCCTCTCGGAGGTACTGGGTCACTGCCGCCCGGTGCACGGACCCGGCACAGCACCGGGACTCGGGTCCGCACCGTAGGCAGGGTGGGAGTGGTGATCTCGATGCCGGCCGTCGTGGTGCTCGGTGCTCAGTGGGGCGATGAGGGCAAGGGCAAGGCGACCGACCAGCTCGGCTCGCGCACCGACTACGTCGTCAAGTTCAACGGCGGCAACAACGCGGGCCACACCGTCGTGATCGGCGGGGAGAAGTACGCCCTGCACCTGCTGCCGTCGGGCATCCTCTCGCCGGGCGTCGTCCCGGTGATCGGCAACGGCGTCGTCGTGGACATCGACGTGCTGTTCGAGGAGATCGACGCCCTCGAGGCGCGCGGCGTGGACACGTCCGCCCTCAAGGTCTCCTCGGCCGCGCACGTCATCGCGCCCTACAACCGCACCCTGGACAAGGTCACCGAGCGGTTCCTGGGCAAGCGCCGCATCGGCACCACCGGCCGGGGCATCGGCCCCGCGTACTCCGACAAGATCAACCGCGTCGGCATCCGCGTGCAGGACCTGTTCGACGAGAAGATCCTGCGGGAGAAGGTCGAGGGCGCCCTCGACCAGAAGAACCACCTGCTGGTGAAGGTCTACAACCGCCGGGCCATCACGGTGGACGAGACGGTCGAGGACCTCCTGCGCCACGCCGAGCGCCTCCGGCCGATGGTCGCGGACACCCCGCTGCTGCTGAACACCGCGCTGGACGACGGCAAGACGCTGGTCTTCGAGGCCGGCCAGGCCACCATGCTCGACGTCGACCACGGCACCTACCCGTTCGTCACGTCCTCGTCGGCCACGGCCGGCGGCGCGTGCACGGGCTCGGGCGTGGGTCCGACGCGGATCGACCGGGTGGTCGCCGTCGCCAAGGCGTACACCACCCGGGTGGGCGAGGGCCCGTTCCCCACCGAGCTGCTCGACGAGGACGGCGAGTGGCTGCGGCAGACGGGCGGTGAGTTCGGCACCACCACCGGCCGCCCGCGCCGCACCGGCTGGTACGACGCCGTGGTGGTCCGCTACGCCAGCCGCGTCAACGGGCTCACCGACCTGGTGGTCACCAAGCTCGACGTGCTCACCGGTCGGGACAAGATCCCCGTCGCCGTGGCGTACGACGTCCAGGGCCGCCGGTTCGACGAGATGCCGTACGACCAGTCCGACTTCCACCACGCCACGCCGGTCTACGAGTACCTGGACGGCTGGACCGAGGACATCTCCGGCGCCCGGGAGTTCGACGACCTGCCCGCCGCGGCGCAGCGGTACCTGCTGCACCTCGAGGAGATCTCCGGCGCGCGCATCTCCTCGATCGGCGTCGGACCCGGCCGTGAGGCCACGATCGTCCGGCACGAGCTGCTCAGCTGAGCGCGTCGCCCGCCACGCGGGCGTGCAGGTGCATGTCGTGCCAGCCGTCCGCGTGCAGCGCGTCGCCGCGCTTGGTCCCCTCCAGGCGGTAGCCCGCACCAGTGGCGACGCGGCACGACGCCGGGTTGTCCACCGAGTGGTCGATCTCGATCCGGTGCAGGCCGAGCGTGCCGAACGCCCAGTCGCTCAGCGTGGCCAGTGCGGCCGTCGCGACCCCGCGGCCGCGCGCCTCCGGCAGGACCCAGTAGGAGATGTCCGAGCGGCCGTCGCCGTGGTCGAGGGAGCGCAGGCTGATCTGGCCGAGCACGGCGTCCGTGGTCGCGACCGCCCAGCCGGCTCCGGTCTCGCCGCGCCACCGGTCCGCCCAGGAGGCCACCCACGCGGCCGCCTCGGTGGGGTTCATCGACCGGTCGTGCCACTGGCGGATGCCCGGGTCGGCGTACGCGCGCACCACGGCACCGGCGTCGTCGGCACGCCACGGGCGCAGGTGCAGGCCGTCGGCGTGGAGCACCGGCTGCGCGTGGGCGGAGGGGGTTCCGGGCAGGATCGCGGGCGCGGTGAGCCGGGGCACGCGGTCAGTATCCCGACTCAGACGCCCGCCGTCAGGGGGGCGGGTGCGGGCAGCTCCAGCTGGGCCACCATGCGCTGCCGGACGACGGCGATCGGGTAGCCGACCGCGGCGAGGCAGACCGCGGTCGCGCCGAGGAACACGGCCGGCAGCCCCCACTGCTCGGCCACGAGCCCGCCGAGCAGCGCGCCGAGCGGCATGAGGCCGTAGCTGAGCGTGCGGCTCGCCCCGCCGACGCGGCCGAGCATGCCGGGGGCCACCATGCGCTGCCGCATCGACTGCGAGATCACGTTGCCGTTGGTGTTGAGGAATCCCAGGAAGAACATCGCGGCGGCGATGGCTGGGACCGTGGGCACCAGCACGGGGACGAGCATGAGCAGGGCGTCGAGCGTCCAGCAGCCGAGCAGCAGGCGGACCTCCGGGATGCGCCGACCGAGCGGTTCCGCGGCGATCGAGCCGAGCACCGCGCCGACCGCGAGCACGGCGATGACCAGCGGGTAGTGCTCGGGCCGCAGGCCGACGCGGGAGCCGGGGCCGACCATCCAGAGCACGAACACCGCGAAGTAGCCGGTGCTGGCCATGTTCATCACGCTGCCGGCCACCAGGAGCGGCCGCAGCACGGGATGGCGGACCAGGAAGCCGACGCCCTCGCGGACCTCCGACAGCGCCGAGCGCTTGTCCGCGGCGGCGTGCTTGTAGCGGCCGGGGATGCGGGTGGCGACGAGCAGCAGGGCCAGCACGCCGAGGCCTGCCGGGAGGCCGAACACCCAGCCGGCGCCGAGCGCGAGCATCCCGCCGGCCACCGGGCCGCCGACGAACGTGGCCATGACCTGCTGCGCGGCGAGCGTGCGGCCGTTGGCGGCCTCGAGGCGCGACCGGGGCACGAGGTCGGGCACCAGGGCGGAGCCGGCGAGGTCGACGAACACGTCGGTCACCCCGTAGAGCAGCACGATCACCGTGAGGGCCGCGATGGTCATGTGCCCGGACGCGACCAGCGCGACCGCGACCCCGAGCAGCGCCGCGCGGGCGGCCAGGCCGACCACCTGCGTGTACTTGCGGTCGCGGCGGTCGACGACCACCCCGGCGGCGAGCCCGAGCACCAGCCAGGGGAGCCACGCCGCGGCGGTGAGCAGCGCGATCTGGCTGGGGGAGCGCGTGAGCGTCAGGGCGTACAGCGGGACACCGGTCTGCACGATGCCGTCGCCGAGGTTGGCCAGTCCCGTGGCGGTCAGGTGCGCGGTGAACCGGCTTCCGAGGGGTTCGCGCGTGGCGGCCTGCTCGCTCATGGGGACTCCTGCGATGGGACGATAGGATCGAAGAGAATTCTCTGCAAAGACAACTCTGCAAAGGTATCTCTGCGAATGACCGAGAGCAAGCCCCTGCCCTTCCGGGCCCGTGCGATCGGCCCGGAAGAGCTCAAGGCGTTGGCCCACCCGCTGCGGATGGCGATGTACGACTACCTGTCCGAGCACGGGCCGGCCACCGCCAGCCAGCTCGGTCGACGCCTGGGGGAGAGCAGCGGGCAGACGAGCTACCACCTGCGCCAGCTGGAGAAGCACGGCTTCGTCGAGGACGACCCCGCGCACGAGCGCGGCCGTGACCGCTGGTGGCGCGCGGTCGGCTACAGCGTCGACGGGCGGGACATGCTGCGTGACCCGCGGACCGCCGAGGCCGCCAGCGCGCTGCTGCAGGGCGTCGTGGCCGAGCGTGCCCAGGTGCTGAGCCGCTGGATGCTCGAGGGCGACACGCCCGAGTGGGAGACCGCGGCGATGAACGACCGGTCCACGGCCGACCTCACGCTGGAGGAGATGCGCGAGGTGGTGGACGCCGTGCAAGAGCTCCTCGACGGCGCCCTCAAGCGCGCCAAGGCGCGCAAGGCGGCGGGCGAGACCGAGGGTCGCCGACGTGTCCGGATCTACTTCGACGCCCTCCCGCTGCCGCGCGACGACGACGCACGTCCGCCGTCCGGTCGGTAGGCTCCCGGCCCGTGAAGATCCTCGTCGTCGGCACCGGTGCCCGTGAGCACGCGCTGGTCCGCGCGCTGTCCCTCGACCCGGCGGTGACCGCCCTGCACGCCGCGCCCGGCAACCCCGGGATCGGCGCCCTGGCCACGCTGCACGCCGTCGACCAGCTCGACGGCGCCGCGGTCGCCGCCCTCGCCACGAGCCTCGGCGCGGACCTCGTCGTCGTCGGCCCCGAGGCCCCGCTCGTGGCGGGCGTCGCCGACGCCGTGCGCGCGGAGGGGATCCCCGTGTTCGGTCCGTCCGCGGCGGGCGCCCGCCTGGAGGGCTCGAAGGCGTTCGCCAAGGAGGTCATGGCGGCCGCCGGGGTGCCCACCGCGGAGCCGCGGGTGGCGACGACGATCGAGGAGGCTGCCGCGGGGCTCGACGCGTTCGGCGCCCCCTACGTGGTCAAGGACGACGGGTTGGCGGCCGGCAAGGGCGTCGTGGTGACCGACGACCGCGACGAGGCGCTCGCGCACGCGGCTGCGTGCCTGGCCAAGCCCGGCGGCCGGATCGTCGTCGAGGACTACCTGGACGGCCCGGAGATCTCCCTGTTCGTCCTGTCCGACGGCGTGGAGGTGGTGCCGCTGGTCCCCGCGCAGGACTTCAAGCGCGCGCTCGACGGCGACCTCGGCCCGAACACCGGCGGCATGGGCGCGTACTCGCCGCTGCCCTGGGCGCCCGCGGACCTGGTCGACGAGGTGGTCGAGCGCGTCGCCCGCCCGACGATCGCGGAGATGGCCCGCCGCGGCACCCCGTTCTCCGGCGTCCTCTACGTGGGTCTCGCGCTCACCTCGACCGGCCTGAAGGTGGTCGAGTTCAACGCCCGGTTCGGGGACCCCGAGACACAGGTCGTGCTCGCCCGGCTGGCTACCCCGCTCGCGGGCGTGCTGCTCGCGAGCGCGACGGGGACGCTCGGCGCGCTGCCCCCGCTGCAGTGGCGAGACGACGCGGCGGTCACCGTCGTGATCGCGTCCGGCGGCTACCCCGGTACCGTGCGCGCGGGCGACCCGATCACCGGGACCGACGACGCCGAGCAGCTGGACGGGGTGCACGTCCTGCACGCCGGCACCGCCCGCGACGGTGCCCACCTCGTGGCGGCGGGCGGCCGGGTGCTGTCGGTCGTCGGCGTCGGCCCCGACCTGGCCGCCGCCCGGACCGCCGCGTACGCGGGCGTCGCGCGGATCTCGCTCCCGTTCTCCCACCACCGCACGGACATCGCGGCCGCGGTGGCCGACGGCCCCCTGGTCTAGGTTCGCGGGATGGGTACCACCGAGTTCGTGTACGGCGACGGCGCGTGGGGCGGGGACGTCTCCGTGACCCCCAGCCTGAGCATCGAGGTCCAGGACGGCGACATCGCCACCGTCGACTACCGGCCCGCCCCGGACGGCCTGGGCCGGTTCTACCTGGGGTTCCAGCCGCGGGACTACTTCGACGACCCGGCCGAGAGCGACCCGGTGGACCTCGACGCGGAGGCCGAGGCGTTCGCCGAGTGGGCGCTGCTGGTGGGGGCGGTCGACGTGGAGGCCAAGCACGTGCGCCGGCTGCTCGCCCAGGCGCACGTGGACGAGCCCGAGGACACGTTCGTCGAGGAGACCGTGGAGCGGCTGGTGCGGCTGGTCGGGCTGCCCATCCCGGAAGGGCTCGAGGGCGGGGACGACCTCGTCTGATCCGGCACACTGGGGCCGTGACCGCTGCGCCCGTGACTGCTGACCTGCCCGGCTGGACCCACACCTACTCCGGCAAGGTGCGTGACCTGTACGTGCCGGACGGCTCGGCGTCGACCGGGGTGCTCGGGGACGTCGTCCTCGTCGTCGCCAGCGACCGGGTCTCCGCGTTCGACCACGTGCTGAGCCCCGGCATCCCCGGCAAGGGGACCGTCCTGACGCAGCTGAGCCTCTGGTGGTTCGAGCAGCTGGCTGACCTCGTGCCGAACCACGTGGTCTCGACGGACGTGCCGGACGCGGTGGCCGGGCGGGCGATGGTCTGCCGCCGGCTCGAGATGTTCCCCGTCGAGTGCGTCGCCCGCGGCTACCTCACGGGCTCCGGGCTGGCCGAGTACCGGGTGTCGCGGTCGGTCACCGGCATCGCGCTGCCGGAGGGACTGGTGGACGGTTCGCGTCTGCCACAGCCGATCTTCACTCCCGCGACGAAGGCGGAGCTGGGGGAGCACGACGAGAACGTGCCGTTCGAGACCGTCGTGGCGCAGGTGGGTGCCGACGTCGCGGAGCAGCTGCGCGCCCTGACGCTGGCGGTGTACGGGCGGGCCGAGGCGATCGCGCGGGAGCGGGGCGTGATCCTGGCGGACACCAAGCTCGAGTTCGGCGTCGACCCCACGACCAGCTTGGTCACCCTCGGCGACGAGGTGCTCACCCCCGACTCCTCGCGGTTCTGGCCGGCCGACCAGTGGCACCCGGGGCGTGCGCAGGCCAGCTTCGACAAGCAGTTCGTCCGCGACTGGCTGACGTCGGACGCGTCGGGGTGGGACCGCGCGACGGACGCGCCGCCGCCGGTGCTGCCCGCGGACGTCGTCGCGCGCACCCGCGAGCGGTACCTCGACGCCTTCGAGCGCCTGACGGGACGGCCGCTCCCGGTGTGACGTGTCGCTCATCGGCGACGGTGGGACGCCGCTGTGACGGAGGTTAGGCTTACCTCATTCCGCGTCGCCCCTCGAACGAATGGGAGCACCACCGTGCGCATCGCGCGCCTCTCCGCCCTCGTGGCCACCGCGACGGCCGTCGCCCTCACCCTGACCGCGTGCGGCGGTGCGTCCGGCGAGGACGACGCCCCGGCGGAGCCGACCACCTCGGAGGCCGCCTCCGAGGACGTGTTCCCCGTGTCGATCGACTCCGCGCTGGGCACGGCGGAGATCCCCGCCAAGCCCGAGCGTGTGGTGACCCTCGGCTGGGGCGCCGCGGACATCGCGTTCTCGCTGGGCACGACGCCGGTGGGCATCGAGTCGGACACCTGGGGCGGCGACGCCGACGGCTACCAGCCGTGGTTCCGCCAGGCCGTCGAGGCCTCCGGCGACGAGCTCCCGGCCACCATCGCGATGTACCCCGAGCTCGACATCGACGCGGTCGTCGCGCTCGAGCCCGACCTGGTGCTGGCCCCGCAGTCGGGTCTGGACCAGGCGACGTTCGACCAGCTCTCCGCGCTGGTGCCGGTCGTGGCCTACCCCGGTGACCCGTGGCAGACCTCGCTCGAGGACCAGGTGACCATCGCGGCCGAGGCGCTCGGCGTGCCCGAGAAGGCGCAGCCGCTGCTCGACGAGCGCCAGGCCGCCATCGGCGACGCCGCCAACGAGAACCCGGAGCTGTCCGGCCTCACGTTCGCGTACGTCTACGGCGGGGACCAGCCCGGCGCCCTGTCGGTGTACCTGCCCGGTGACCCGCGCGTCGAGCTGCTCACCGGCCTGGGCCTGGCGCTCGCGCCCTCCGTCTCGACCCTGACGGCGTCACCCGGCACGTTCGTCGCGACGCTCGGCCTGGAGAACGCGGACCAGCTGAACGACGCCGACCTGCTCTTCACGTGGTTCAACAGCGCCGACGAGCAGGCGGCGACCGAGGCGCAGCCGCTCTGGCAGCAGATCCCCGCGTTCGCGTCCGGTGCCTACGTGCCGATGCTCGACCCGAAGCTGGGCATGGCCGTCTCCGTGGCCACGCCGCTGAGCGTGCCGTGGGCGCTGGACGAGTACCTGCCGCTCATCGCGGCCGGTGCGGCGAAGGTCCAGGGCTGACGCTCGCAGGCGTGCACCCATGACCACCGTCGTCGCGCGAGCCCCGCACGCCACCCGCGTGCGGGGCTCGCGCGCGCTCCGACTCACCGCCGGGCTGGTCGCCGCGGTGCTCCTGCTGGTGCTGGTGGTCGGCCTGAGCATCGCCGTCGGCGCCAAGGCGGTGCCGCTCGGCGAGGTGTGGTCGGCCTGGCGGTTCCCCGACGAGTCGTACGTGTCCGCGGTCGTCGCGTCGCGGATCCCGCGCACGCAGCTGGGGCTGCTGGTCGGTGCCGCGCTCGCGGTGGCCGGCGTCGTGATCCAGGGGCTGACGCGCAACCCGCTCGGCGACCCCGGCCTGCTGGGCGTCAACGCGGGCGCCTCCGCCTCGCTGGTGGTCACCGCCGCGGTGCTGGGCGGCGCGGCGGGCCGGTCGGTGTGGGCCGCCGTGCCCGGGGCGTTGGTCGCGGCCGTCGCGGTGTACCTCATCGGCTCCGCGGGCCGACGGGCCACCCCCGTGCGGCTCGTCCTCGCGGGGGCGGCCGTCTCCGCGGTGCTGATCGCGCTGGTCGAGGCGATCACGCTGGCCAACCCCGAGGTGTTCGACACCTACCGGTTCTGGGTGGTCGGCTCGCTGGCCGGGCGCCCGCCGACGACGGTGGCCGCGGTGCTGCCCTTCATCGTCGTCGGGCTCGTCCTGTGCCTGCTGCTGGCACGGCCGCTCAACGCGCTCGCGCTCGGCGACGAGGCGGCGACCTCCCTCGGGCTGCGCGCCGGCCGCACGCGGCTGCTCGGCGCGGCCGGGGCGACCGTGCTG